>NZ_JBBMXH010000003.1:0-101587 GCF_037996725.1 Xenorhabdus entomophaga | reverse complement strand
TTGATATCAGAGCGGGTTTCTTTGACAACGGATAAGTATTCAATGAGGGAGTGGTTAGGATTCATGGGCGAGCATTCGAAAGAAAAATAAAGATAATTAGATCATGTCATTGCTTGTTATTCAATAGGTATTCGAAAAGTATGCTCGCGCCCTGGAGGAAAACCTTCGATCACATAATTACACGCATAAGCATAACAATTGGTTTTTTTTAGCCTGGAGCCATTTTCATATTCATTCCAGAATAGTTTATCATCATTAATATGATTCCAATACACCTCATAACGCCTTCCAGTATTTGGTTCAAAAAACAATACTCTTTTAACTCTATTATTAACTACATCACGTAAAAGTAAATCTTTTTTTTCTATATATCTTTCTTCATTGCATGCTTCTTCGAGTTGAATTGAATTTACAGAAAGAATACTCTTTTTGGGCTCAATAGAAGCTATTTCAAGTTCTATATACTCCCTAAGTTTATTGTTTTCTTTAAAACCTTTAATCAATTCTCGACCAATCAATTGGCTCTTTGCTAAATCTGATGCTTGCCCATCACAAACATAAAAATATTCAGGTAACCCAAGCTGCTTTGCCTCATCAACCGTGGTGCCACTAAATTCAACATAAAACCCGGAAAACCCAAGTTTCCTAAAATGTTTTTCAAGGTCAGAGTTAATCCCCTCTTTGTTTAATTTAAATAACTCCAATAATCCTTTATTTTGATGATTATTTTCATCATCAAAACCATAATCCCACTCATAGTTTTTTCTACCCGAAAAAGCTAGCAGTGTCACATTAATCATCTTGCACTCCCTATTTGGAAGCCTGAAATCTATTAGGTATTTAATGTCATTAAAAATTTTATTGACACCTTAAAATCTAGTACAAAGTCAGATATTTTCAAATAAAAATTATCACAAAATGAAATTATTGTATCAATTAACACCTTATCTCATATAATGTATTGAATAAAAACAAATTTTACCATTTTAGTATCATGTGTTTACTCCAAAATTAAATGGCCCACAATTGTGGGCCATTTAAGTTAATAAACATATCTAACGATCAAATCTATCCAGCCATCAGACCAGTTTTGATTTTCCGTTCGTCGTATCGGACCAAGCGGTTATGATGGTGGATTTCGTTTGGTTATCAAGCGAATCAATAAATCCACTGTCTCCCATATTAGGGGCAAATCCACTCATCGCCTGCACCAGAGAATCCACCGCATTAGCAGAGAGGGCGGTATATTCACGCTCGCCCTGTGCATCTTTATTCCCCATTTGGATAACAATATCCGCACGGTTGCCATTGAAGTAATTATTGAAGGTCACAGACCCCATTGCTTCAAACTTCCCTTGTGCCGAAGTATCTTTGACATTGCGATCCGTCAGCAGAACCAAATCGTAACCACTACGTTGGAACCACAGGTTTTTCCAGTTGATATCGTTGAAAATAATCTTGTCACCTTGTTTGATATCTTCAACTGCGTTATCAATCACACTACCGCTGACCACAAAGCTATTAACGCCTGTGCCACCTTTGAAGTGGTTCTGATATCCGCCTAGTACCAGCAGGTCATCACCAGCACCGCCGTCAAACTGGCTGAACTTGGATACCGCATCAGCAATCAGATGATCATTGCCTGTACCCCCATTGATCACCGCGTGATAACCCATCAGTTTGATAGAGTTGTTGCCTGAATTGCCATCAATCCGGCTATAGTTACCAAAGACAGTCGCAAAGTCGTCACCTTCTCCCAAATTAACCTGACTGTTGTTACCAATGGTGACTACATAATCTTGGTCTTCTCCGGCATCAATACGATTAAAGTTGCCAGCAGCCACGATATAATCGCGTCCTTTACCGCTATTAATCATGCCACCTTCACCAAAGGCAAACACCCGATCATCACCATCTCCCATGTAGGCATAATTGATACGTCCGGCCAGTACAGCAACGTCATTGCCTGCACCACCAAACATCATGTTTTCACGCCCCATCATGACTCCTGTGTCATGACCTTTACCGCCCGCGAAGATATTGGAAGTTCCCACAGAGTAGAAGACATCATCACCACGACCTCCCCAGAAATTATTGTTATCTCCCAGATAAGCGCCGAGATCTTTACCATCCCCTCCCCAGTTAAAGTTATAGTTACCGAGTGAAACGTGGATATCGCCATCCCCTTGCAGATGACCACTGTTGCGCAGAAAATCGAAGGTTTTACCCTTCATGTTCAACAAATCAGCCGTCAGGTTCTCTTTCAGATTGGCGACCATAGATTTCATTTCGGCCTGCTTATCCTTATGGAACAGCGTTGCAAACAGGTTTGGCAGGTTCAGGGAAGTCAATCCAAAAGCGCGATCTGTCTGTGGTGCTTCAGTTTCCGCAGTAGATTTATCGCGTTTATCAATGGTGACATGTCCTTCTTGATTTTCATCAGGCGCTTTCGCTTTCAGTCCGTGGCTTTCAGCAAAAGATTTCACGCCATTAGCCCCCATTTCAAATCCTGCTCTCAGGCTGCCGAGTAACTTGTCCCGATCAATGAAGGCCTTCAACTGATCACCACTAAATTCACCGACGATTTCCAGCATTTCGCTCAGAATGGCAACGCCATCAACGGGCTTACCTGAACGGGAAACAATGCCGCCGTTCGGGGTGTAATCCACGCCAAAAATATCACCCAGCGTAGTATCCGCGCCGACACCAGCCAGATTCCCCAACAGTTTGTTTTTGAGCTGACGTGGCAAGTCCTTTGGATTAAAGGTAAACGTAGTTTTTGCCATACCCGTGGAGGTATATTCCTGCGTCATCACGCCAAACAATGAACCGAGATCGGTATCCAGGATCGACTGGATGTTGTCACCGAACATAAAGTTCCAGTTACCTGTCGTTACCTGAATGTCTGCACCCTGTCCACCAACAGCAAAGTTGAAGGCCAGTTTTTCATTCATCTGACGGAATTTATCCGCCCGACTGATTTTACCCATTCCAGAAGTATTGCCATGCTTGGCCAACCACTGGCTGTACTGCTTGTTCAGTGTACTTTCGAGATCACTTTTCAGGCCACGGCTGCTACGTTCATTTTGAGAATCGAGATCAGTCAGGGTTTTATAGTCCACACTGCTGGTTAAATCGAGACCGGACAGATCACTGACATATTTCTTAGCACTTTCCAATGTCCATTGCTGATCCTGTTTCGCCAGCCAATCCGGTGAGTTAAACGACCCGGAAATGTTCTGCAATACACCGGAAATACGGGCTGCGCCATCAAATGGGTTAACCAGCGGTGGTGTCGGAATGGATTTTTCCAGCATGACGATCAAATCGTTACTGCGTCCTGCGTTGAAACTGACGTTGCGGTTACCCACAAACAGTTGTGCGCCTTCCAATGCCTGATAACCAGCAATATCAACACTATGCTTGCTGTCACCATCACCGATGTGAACCATCACGTTGTTATCACCAAAGGCCAGAGACTTAAAGCCACCTTTACCTACCTTGATGCCCACATTAGAGGTTCCCCAGTTAGCAACGGTAAACTCACCATCACCAGCCTGTACCTGAATATTGCCGGAATAGCTCAGTTTATTATTTGATGATGCCGATGATGCAGTAGTTCCATTCGCATCAGTTTCATGCCGTTGTTTTGGTGCATGGAATGTCTCTGCATTGTCCGCAATAGAGCCTTGCGCTTTTGCACCAACATCTGTCTGACCCACACGGGACAAGCTGATGTCATTTTCAGAGATACCACGGCGAACTCGCTCAGAATGGCTTTCCACTTCCCCTTTATCATTCCAGCCCAACACAATCTTGTTATCCGTGAGTTTATTAACCCACTGATCTTGCGCATCTTTCGTGTGTTTACGACCAACGCTGTCTACCGCAACTTCACTGCTGCGCGCCGAGACGGTGGTGCGGATACCCTGGCTATCCAGCGCCGAAATAAAGCGACGGGCAAAACCTTCACGCTTGTCATCGCCAATCAAGGAACAGCCAACAAGGCTGATATGGTCAGGTGTACCGGCTTGTTTGAAATCAGCACTGAACTTTTTCAGTTTCAAAGCCAGCTCATCTGCGCTGTAACCGCTCATGCGCGTATTTTTTTGTGTGATATCGCTTTCATCACGCCCATGCCCAACAATCTGCCAACGTAATTTGCCGGATGGTAATTGTCCAACGTCACCATACACCACACGATATTGGCCATTGGCATCAAGCTGAACAATCACGCTGGAATCAGGGTGTTTGCTTGCCAGACTCGCCGCTGCTTTCGCTGCAACAGGATCATTTTCAGTCTGGATAATGATCTGACCGCTAAAGCGGCTATCGCTATTTTCAGGCTGCGGTTTGACCTCAACATTCCCCCAAGAGTCAACATCTTGGTTGTTCACGCGAATATGACTTGACGAGTTGTCACCCAACGGTTTTTTCACCACATCAGCGCCATCAATACCCTCATATTTTTTCATTGGGGTATCATCAAACACTGGCAGCTCCAGCATGTCTCGCATAGTGACCTTATCAGCCAATCTTGGTCGATAAGTTGCCAGCACATCACCATCGATCACCACTACACGCTTGAAGACGAGTTCCCCGGCTGCATTTTTCGGTAACTTGTAGCTTTGAGCCATGTTCAGATCGGATTTCCCGAAGAAACGAGTCACATAAGCGCCAAACTTCTCCGCTGACGAAAATTCGACAATGCCTGCATTTGGATCATAGAAACCGTAAACGCGATTCTCACCGCTGCCTTTCGCCCACGCCGCCATTGCATGATCCGGAGCATCCAGTTCAAGCAGTACGGGTTTACCTTCCGTATTTCCGGCAGTAATTTTCTGAATCACGCCATCGACTGTCAGTGCTTTATCCCCTTCCAGTTTCTCTTTCCACACTTTGATGGATGTGTCCACCATCGGGTTCTTGGCATGGAGTGCTGCCAAAGATCCCAATAATTTATTCGCATTGGCGTGCTCAGTTTCAGAATACAAATCTGGATTGTTGAGTACGGCGGCTGCAGAATACATTTTTTCCAATAATTGGCGGGCAACACCATCTTGTCCGTTGTTTTCAAGTTGTTTCGCAACCAGAACCAATTTCGACAACGGATCACAACGTCCGCCATAACCATCGTTTGACAGGTTCAGCAACAACAATTGTGGTGCCAGTTGTTCGCTCGCTTTGGTATCAGAAATGCCTGTTGATGCAACATCACGGAACAGATGATTGAATTTCTCCGCTTTCGGCTGGAAGACGATTTTCAAGGCTCTGCTTTCAATTTCCCAAGCCAAAGCACCTTTTTGTTCTGCATTCCAGTGACCTTTGACCAGCAGATCTACCAGTTGCTTGATATTCATGCTTGAACGGAAGCCATCCACCGCTTGCTCCGCATGACCCTGCTTGTAACCAGTCAGGAAATCTTTTGTTGTACGGATATCTTTCGTCGTTCTGCCTGCGCTGTCTACCTCCGGTTTCAGCACTTCATTGTAACGTTTCAGATCGCTCTTGATGCCTTTGAGAATCTCTAATTCGTCAGGCTGCGGTTTTACATCAAACGAATCAGTCGCAATCTGCCCTGTATTGGGTTGGTTGGTAATATTCTCTGCCGACACTTTGAGTATGAATGTGCCATTTTTCGCATTAGCAACGACTTTATCGATATTCGACTGCACAAGGTTAGCTGCCTGCTTGAAATTGTGACTTTCAACTTCAACCCTGATTTTCTCACCTTTCTTCGTCGTCACTTCCAACGTCACGGCATCGTCACCGAAATCAACCACACGCCCCGTTACGTTTGCACCCAGCTTAAAGGTCTTACCCTGCTCTTTCAGCGCACGCAATACGTACTGTTGTTCACCGTCACGCGCCTGTTTCCAGACTCCGTCATAATGGGTAATAGTGTCATCTTCAAACGTATTGTAGTTAACATAGAAGCTTTGATTTTCCTCTCTGCTGGCTTCATAGGTATAAGCAAACTTGGATTTATATCCCGTTATCATTCCCTTATGGAAAGAGTCCATAAAGCGTTCAAAGTCTTTATAGTTATCAAATGACTTGATACCAAAGTTAGGATCATAGAATGACCAAACGGTTTGGCTTTCCCCTTTATGTACAACAACTGCCATTGCGTGATCTTCAGACATAAAGGACATATATGTCGTTTTATCCACATCACGCAACTGTTCCATCACAAACTCATAGCCGGCAATATCATTGCTCAACGAGCGGTCGATTCTATCTCCCGTTAATCCATTGGCTTTCAGCTTGCCGCCATAAGCTTGATTGGCTTTTCTGCGATCTTCCAAAGTAGACAGATTTTGAGTTTGGCTATACTGCATTGATAGCAGATCTTGAATTGCCGGACCGATATTTTGGCGGCGATACTGATTAAGCAAGGAGGCTTCAATCGAATTGATATCACTCTTTTTATTTACCGTATTGTCATTGTAAGCCTTGACCGCATCAGTCAGCCACGACAAATACGCTTTACCGCCACCGACTCCATGTACTCGCTCTTCTATCAGGTAACGGCCAGACAAGGCAAAACAGACACCTTCCAGAAATTCTTTTGACTCAATGTGATTCCCGTTAGTCAGGAGTACATTGCCAATTTCTGGCACAAGTTTCTTAAGATTACCTAGCAGTGATTCTCCCTGAGTGAAATGGAAAGAGTATTGATCCAGCTCTTTTCCACCTGATTTCACATCAAATAGGGTGTAAAGCATTTTTTCCAACAAGCCTGCCTTCACGCTACCATTTTCATGCCGAGGTTCAGAAAGTGTTGAAACAATCTGATCAGCATATTGGCTCATTAACCGACCGCTGGCTTCATGGCCATAGAAGGTCTGCTCACCCGATACCTGATAACCTGCCACAACAAGTTTGGCTCGCAGTTTTTCTCCTTCTTTGCCCAGCCCTTCGTTATCGGTCAACAGCATGATTGGCGTCTGCTTAGAGATACCTTGCAAGTTTTTCTCCACGGAGTACTGCCCATTGACTGCTTTCGCCAACGCGCCAGTGATCCCCGCAGGATTTGGTACTTCATGGGCAGTAATGGCTTTGGTCATGCTTGGCATTGGCCTGTCGAGCAGCAAACCAGAAACTGGCTGCCCGTTGCGTTCTGCATAACGGGCAAGATCCGCTGCAACCGCCCCACCCATCGAATAACCATGAATGATGATATTTTCAGGCTTAATACCACGGTCATTAACCAAATAACTGAACATGGTACGGGCATCCTGATACAGCCCTTTTTCGCTTGGATGACCATCGCTGGAGCCATAGCCCCGCATGTTCACCGCCAGCATATCAATACCCTGTTTTTGGTAGTGGCCTTGGATAGTACTGGCTTGCTCTTCCGCAGATGAGCCGGAACCGTGGATGAAAAGCACCACTTTTTTGGCAGTGTTCTGATCATCCTGATCCGTTTGACCGCCATTATGGTAATAACCCGTCAAACGCCCTGTTTTACCCCGTAGCGTGACTTTATCCGCAGCGCCGCTGGTCACTGCCGCATCCAATATTGTCTGAGTACTGCCATGCACATCGCGGCGGTCTTCTTTGGCTCCGTAAAGCTCATTATTCAGGAAACGTGCCACTGGATTGAATGGATCTCTGTCATGCGGTGGTGTGCCGTCGTTATCAATGGCAACTTTTTCGCCACTTCTTGGTGTAATATCTGCCAGTACCAGCGATTCTTCCAGACGGACATTCACTTGTGACAACAAATTTTGTAGCGCAGGAACGCGTTTTGAATCTGGATGTCCATTCAAATAGCTTTCAACCTGGTGAAGCAGGTCGGTTAATTTCTCCACTGCTTCAAAGTCATAATCTTTGTTGTTTTGCAAGGAATTTTGGTAATTACTGAGAGCATCTAACACATTCCGATAGCTGTCACCGAGGACCTTGCCTTTAACATAAGCCGCTTCCTGCAACTCTGCCGCAGACATCAAGTCAGTAGTTTTCGGTTTATAGTTCCAGCTACCGTCCACTTTTTCAGCGATAATGCGGGTACGCCCATGATCGTGGGAAACAATGCGATCTTTTATCAGATGCAACGCATCAGGCAGTTGGTCGTAATTGTCATAATTGGCAAGGATAAAACGCTCAACGGCTTTGATCTGAGCTGAATCTTCAGGATGTTCCAATATGATAGTTTTGAATTCATCACGGTGATTACCTGGCCACGGACGAATTTTAAACCCTTCATCATCAATTTTACTTACCAGCAAATTGCGTTCTGTACGCAATTTATAGAATGGCAGGGCTCGGTTCAGCCGACGATCCATGATGCTCGTTTTGATATTCAGATCAATCAGTGTATCTGGCTTATATGTGTTAGGATTCAATTTATGCAGCCTTTTCTGCTCTGCAGGACTGAATGAATCAAAACGTGCTTTCATAGAAATACCCGCACCTGTCAACCTGCGACCAATGGATTCAGGTGACACACCTTGATATTCTTTAGCAGCCTTATCCAGCAGACGAATCTCGCCTATCAGTCCTTCGCGCTGCAATTGACGCAATACCGGCAATTCAACATTCCAGAAGTAGTTGCCAAAACGCAATCCGCCTTCCGAAATGACATAGACATCATCACGTGATCCGGTTGCATAGAGGGAACTCCAGAATCCGGTATTGCTGTGGGCAGAAGTGTTAATGGCCGACTGCAAAACTTTCTGTTCTGCAATGTCAGAATCGAGAAATATGCTGCTACAACGCATCAGTATTTTATTCAGATCAATGGCAAAAGAGTTACCTTTTATATCAATATCGTAAACTACCTTCTTACCGTCAGTCTGTGCTGCATCAAGAACATCACGGTATTGTTTGAAGTTTCGGCCAGACCAGAATGAAACGATGCTCTTATCACCATGTGCAGGCTCAAAGCTATAACCATAGCTTTCCAGTTTCGAGACGAATTCGACGCGCTTGTCCCAGTCGTAATCGATTGTGGCATCAACGAACAGTTTCGCCAGCGAAGTGACCTGATCTTTTGGTACGCTATTTTCAGTACTATTCAGGTAGCCTTCAATAAAGGTCACCATTTTCTGTCTGAAATTGTCCGGAATATCTGCATCCACGCGATCAAACCCCGGCACAGGAATATATTTTTCAGTGGCAAACTCGTTACCTTTATCTAACCAACGGTAAATATTAGCCACTTTTTGTGCTCTGCTCATGACAGATTCTTCACCCAGTGCTTTCAGGCCACTGAGATCCAGTCCCGAAATTTTCGGTGTGTTTCTGACCCATTCAGTCTCGGTATCAGCGGACTGACTAACAGGTTGATTGACAGATGTTTCAGTATGCACAGATGTCAGGGTAGATCCGCCAGCAGCTTTTTTAGCGCGCACACCTGCATTGATCTGTAAGCGATTCAAGGCGCCTTTGGCATCGGTCAGTTCGTTCAAATCTTCATTCAGGTATTGCAGTTCTTCACTGAACCTACCATCTGCCTCAACGTTCAATTCAGCATTAACTTTGCTCTTGGATTTTTCAGCTTTTTCTATGTCTTCAGAGTAGTCAGATTCATACGCTTTACCTGACAAATGGCTGCCTGTTACGCCTGTGCTCGTCGGCTTATAGTCAACATCAAGTTTTGCCTGTTCAGCCCGTTGTTTCTGAGCGATGGATTCATTTTTTCTGTTTTCGGCCTGTGTGCGCGCTTCTTCAACATCCTGCTTGGCATGCTGATGGTTTTGTTCAGCTTTGAGCGTACCCGCTTCTGATTTGGCAACCGCATCCTTGATATCCCCCAGACGCGCTGCTGCCGTTTTTTGTGAGTTATCTAACTGGTTCTGTGCAGTCTCGCTTGTTTTGTCCAGTTCGGTCTGCAAGCGCTCTAATAAGCCACCCGCAAACTGATCACGCCATTGTTGACCGGATTCCCCATGATATGTGGTATGGCTGTCCAGCGCTTCCAGACCCTTGGTTTTAGCCATCAGCTCATCCCTTACCGCTTGGGATTCATCCTCGATCGCATCGCGCTGTGTCTGTCCATTGGCATTCAGGGCATCCAGATCTGTGGCTTCCAGTTGTGCCTGTGTGCCAGAGATCGCCGCCAGTTGCTTATCCCTTTCCTGTGCCAGATGCTGGCTGCCAGCTTCCGCATTTTCCTTATCCTGCAAAGCATTCTGTGCGGCCTTGTCCTGCCCCATATGCTCAGTAATGACGCTGCCTGGCATATCAAATGATGAGGATGAGGTTGCAGAGACATTATCCAGAACGTAGCCCAAGCCATCACTCAAGCCGATGCCAGAAAATTCCAGTCGGTTATTGCCCTTTTTGGCCTTTAAGGTCAATGCCTTATTTTGCCATTCGACGTTACCGTTGGCGGCGGCAAAAACAACTTCGCCATTCCACCACACTTCCAGCCCGTTATCATCAGAGATGTCAGCACGCCTTGCAAAATCGAACTTAACGGTAATGGTTTCACCCGCTGTCAGATCCTGAATATCCTGATAGAGATGCGTGTTACCTTTGACATCAATCTCACTGACACGATTGCCATGCCCCTCAATGCTGAGACCATATGCCTCGGCTGAATGGCTGGCTTCAATACCATTGGTGTATTGCCATCCCGCTTCACCTTGTTCAAAGTCACCATTGACGATCAGATTACGTGGCTGGGAAGAAGTGTTCCGCCGATCATTGTCAAGTGAATTCTGGATATCTTCCATATCCGGGGTATCAACACCCGTTACGGAACCTTTCAGGCTTCCCTGCAAATCAGAAGCGATTTCATCAATTTCTGTCAGTTTAAAGCCATTCAGGGAAGAAACTTCCGGCAGATTAATGGCTCCGCGCCCTTGATGGGTTCCCGATGTATTGGCTTCATCGCCATTCACCAGATAATTGATACCCTGACTACCTGCGTTACCAAGCACTTGCTGTTTTACATCATCAAACAGGGCATCCAATTTATTGCTCTGGGTATTGCTTTCCGCCACCGAAAGGCCATAAAAATCACCGTTACCCACCTGAATTGTCACGTTGTCGCGGGCATAAGAAGCATTGATATTCAAACCATCACCCACGCGGATGTTGGCATTGCCCTTGCCTTTCATGACCGAGACATTCAGGCCGTCACCCACGCGGGTATTGACGTTAAGTTTTCCCCAAGCCACATTGACGGAAACACCATCACCGACTTTGGTGTTAACGTTCAGATCGCCATGAACAGCAGTCACGCTTAATCCATTGCCCACGGTAGTCGTGATGTTGCCCTTACCTTTAGCAGCCGTGACCTGCATGCCATCACCCACTTTGGTGACCACATTGCCCTGGCTCCACAACGCATTGAAGCTGTCCCCATTACCGATTTGGGTCACAAGATTGGCATCACCTTTGGCAAGCACGACATTGCGGCCATCACCCACTTTAGTGATAACGTTGGCTTTACCCCAAGCGCCGGTATAATCATCACCATCACCCACATGGGTTACAATGTTAGCCTTCCCCTGAACAACGGTCACTTCCTGACCATCACCCACTTTGGTAATAATATTGGCATCACCTTTGGCAAAGTTATAACGATCACCATCACCAGCATGGGTCAGGATATTAGCTTTGCCCCAGGCTGCATTGATGCCTAATCCATCACCCACTTTGGTAATGATATTAGCGTCACCTTTGGCAAACCCGACCGTAGTACCGTCACCAACATGAGTCATGATATTGCCGGTTTTGGAAACCAGCAGACCCACTGTGGGTCCTTTGCCCACTTTGGTCAGAATATTGCCTTTGCCAGCCAACAAAGCTGCCGTCGGGCCATCACCGACATGGGTCACCACATTGGCTTCCGAAGCCGCCACAACACCCATGAAATCATTACCGACTTTCGTCACGATATTGGCTTTGCCTAACGCCAGCACACCTGTCAACCCATTGCCGACATGGGTCATAACGTTGGCTTTGCCAAACATGGCAGACAACGTTGTGCCATCACCCACTTTGGTCATGACGTTGGCCGTGCCAGCAAACAAACCAATGCTTGTTCCTTTTCCGATATGGGTATAAATGTTGGCTTTACCCACCATCAATGCCGCTGTCAGATCATCACCCACTTTGGTCAGCACGTTTGCACCACCAATCATGGCGGCAAAAGTAGAACCATGACCAATCTGGGTAAAGACATTGCCTTTGCCAATCATGGCAGAAAGTGCTTCACCGTTACCTACTTTGGTTGCAATGTTGCCTTTAGCAATCATCAACGCAACGCTGGTGCCGTTACCAACGTGGGTGTAAACATTGCCAAGTGCCAGCATCAATGCGAGTGCATCGCCGTTGCCGACTTTGGTGAAGACATTCCCTGCACCGCCCATCAGCGCCCAGGCATTGCCCTCTCCGACATGGGTGAAAATATTGCCAATCCCGACCATGGCCGCAATTGTTGTACCATCACCGACTTTAGTGAAGATGTTGCCTGCTGCGCCCATGACGCCCAGCGTTTGTCCATCACCAACATGTGTCAAGACGTTGCCCAGACCCAGCATAATGCCCGTGGTGTCGCCATCACCGACTTTGGTCAGGATATTCGCGCCGCCCAGCATAATACCAGTAGTTTTGCCATCACCAACATATGTCAGAACATTGGCACCACCGCCCATGATAGCCTGTACATTTCCTTTGCCCTTTTTCGTCAGGACATTGGCACCGCCCAGCATAATACCGGTAGTTTTTCCATCACCAACATGTGTCAGAACATTGGCACCACCGCCCATGATAACCTGTACATTTCCTTTACCCTTTCTCGTCAGGATATTGGCACCGCCAGCACCACGAAACTCTGTATTACCAAACTCAGAACTATGTTCAATAACATTGGCAATGCCCGCGCCATAAAAGTAAATATTGCCACGGGTCACGTTGGATTTGATGACGTTGCCGCCGCCTACACCTATATAATGAACATCGCCCGAACTTTCACCACTGCTGGTGGTCGATTTGAACAGCTCAAGATCACGATATTCATGCATATCAGGCACACGACCGGAAGTTGTGCGCACAGTATTCACGCTGTAATGAAGATCACTCAGCGAGTAGCCACCGGCTTCCATATCGGAATATTGATTGGCATATGAAAATATTTCATTCGCCACATTAGCGGTGTGATTACCTTCTTTATACCAAGGACGTGCAATATATTGCAGTACTCCTGTTTTGGGATCGTTCCTCAGTTCAACCACAACAATTTTTGTGTATATGTCGTGTCTTGTGGCGTACACATAAGTGTTTGGCATACGATTGGATTTCACAGCTTTTACATCAATGGTAGTTCCATCTCTGTCAATCGCGTGACCACCCATTTTCGCGTCTGACAAAGTAATATCTGCCGCGTCAATCTGGACACCATTGCCATAATTCACCCATTCGTTTTCTGTCAGTTTTTTCTCAACGGCATGAACCGTTACCGGTTTCCGTTGTTCAACGGTCAGATTTGATAACGTGTATGCACCGTCAGTACCGACTGAATTAAAGCCATCCTGAGCAGAGATATCTTGTTTTTCCAGCCCCTTAAGATGTTTACCTTCTTTATACCAAGCCGTTGAAACGTATTTCAGTTTGCCAGTGTCAGGATCATTGCGGAGCTGAACCTTGTTGATTTTAGTGTAAGTACCATCTTCAAACGCAAACAGGTAAGTGTTCGCCTCCCGCGCCGATTTAAACCCTGTCACCTGATGGGAGTTGCCAATCCATGAACCACTCATGGTTGCAGTTGTCAGCACAACCTCTTCAGCTCTGGCATATTCCATCCCTTCGCTGCCTAAGTCATTGGCTGCACCCTTGCGGGTAATTTCATTATAGGCACCCGCCCCCGTGAAATAGATATTACCGTGCGCAACATCGGAGTAGAGGCTATTATATCCACCCCCCCCCTCAAACCGGATATCTCCCCGGGTTTCAGAATAAACATCATCCGCCTGACGTGTACGCTCAAGACGGTTATAAGCCCCCGCACCTTTCAGAGTGACATTGCCGAATTTACCCTTACGAGAGATATGGTTATATGCCCCGCCTCCCGCAAAATCAATATTACCCGTCTCGACTCTGGAGCTAATGACGTTCGAAGCACCAGCACCATTAAAGGTCACATTTCCCTTAGAGCCCTGATACTGGTTAAACCAAGTACGATCGATCTTGTTAGCACCACCAGCTCCGGCAAAGTAAAAATTCCCCTGATTGGTTTCATGCCAGAATTCATTGTATGCACCTGCGCCCTTGAAGCTAATGTCGCCCTGCAACCCTTTGCGGGTGATGCTATTGTATCCGGCTGCGCCAGAATAAAAGATGCCACTCTTGTCACCGGTATGATTGATTCTCACGCCACCAGAGATGCCTTCAAATCTTATCGGCCCACTTTGTGTCTTATTGATTGAAGTGTAGCCGCTTCCTCCTTTCACCGTCAGATCGCCACCCGTATCATTGACTTTCAGACGCCCGGCAGCACCTACAATAGTGTCATGACCCCACGTTGTATTGACGGTAGCATCAAAAGAGCCGACGACTATGTAGTCATTTCCGCCATAAGCATTAATAACACCACCCACACCGATGGCGTGTATTGTGTTTCCATCATTATCATCTTCATATCTACCGGTAAAAAAGTATTCCGTACTTCGGTTGGATGATTTTCCCATAAATAATCCTGGTATTAGGCAGAAAAATTAAACATAAAACCACTGTACCCGACGGATACAGCGGTCATTTTGAATATCCAGAGTTCCCCTGACTGTGCAGGCTTTTTGCCCTTTCCATGCTGCAAAGACACGCCGACGAAGATCGCAGGCAATGTCACGCGCATGTCCGAAAGGCGCAATCATCTCTGGAAAAAAAATATGCTGACCTGAACGCCAGTCTTCCCGCGATATTTCCCGCTCTCCCGCAAGAATCGCTTCTCGACTGCTGTCAGACAAAAAAGCCCAATTACAAAAAGCAACTGGGCGTTTATGTTCATCTTCGTAATAGCAAAACTGATTAAGCTCAAATGACGGCAAGATTCGTTGTTGCCACTCAGCAACCAAATAGCGTCGGTGCAAAGGGGAATGTTGACAAAGCAACATTACCCCACCAATCATTGCCTGTATTTCAGTCGTACTCAGTGCTGCTGATTGATGTGTGACCATCATAAGTGAGCAACCACTTGACTAGGAATGTATTGATATTATTTTGATGTTTCTGAATTGCGTGTTACGCGCTTTTTAGGCTCAGTGGTTTCTGCAACATCAGCTGTTTCTGCAACCATCGCATCAGTTTGTGCCGACGTCTCAGTTTCATTTATTTCTGGCATAGGTAAAAAACCTGCGGCAATCAGTTTATTGATTTCAGCTTCCATTCTGGGATCTTCAAGCATGTTTTTTACCATGGAAACCATATACATAAAACCAGATGCAGGCATATGAATAGTTTGTTTTAATTGTAATTCCTGATCACTTTCTGCCAATATGCCATTTGCCATTCGATTAGGATCTTGACCAACAAAATAAAGGGAGAACACACCTTTGTTATAATTAACGCTTGAAATGGTTTGAACGAATTTCTCAGACATATCATTATCCATTAAATAAATATTGATTTAATGTTAAAATATCATTAAAACAAAATGATTAAATGACAAATGAATCCCATATTTATTATGGTTTCATTTATAATTAAACCTCATTACTAAACGCATCACTACAACTGCTTAAACTGCCTCAGCAGGGTAGGTTAATCAAAAATAATTTTTACAACATTGTTAAGAATGAGTATATAAAAATGTCAAACGCGATTTAAATACAAAATGACAAGTAAAGTGCACTATGATAAACCAAGTGATTCACAGGCTATTTTGAACAAAAATATATCCATATTATGGCTGAAATCAATATATAAACAGCAAAATGTCTGTTTAACCGCTACATTTTGTCCCAATTACCAACACTCATATCTCCCTTGATCACAGATAATACTTTTAACCGGATTTATTAAAATTCTTTTCCCAATAAATACCGCATTGCTTTTCAGGTTATCTTCTCGTTTCAGGGTTTAATTTTTCTTAAAAATATAGATCTACTTTGATGAATGAAATAGAAAAAAAAACAATATCATTAATTAAATTAATAATAATGATATCTAATAGAAGTCATCCTGCCGCATCAAATGAAAACTTAAGCGATAATGATGATTACAGCTCTGCTTTAAGTAAAATACAAAAAGAATACAATATTAAAGTTAAGAATAAACATTCTATAAATAAGAAGTTAGATGATATTTCTTTACCCGCTATTTTATTCGAAAACGATGGGCAACCTTTCGTTTTGGCAAAGTATGATGAACAACGGGTATTAATCCAAAGACCTCATCAGGAAGCATCTGAGATCTTAGGTAAAGCAGAATTTATCAGTCTATGGAGTGGTAAGTGGTTAAAAATAAAACAAAGAAGTAGCCAGTTTAATATTCGCTGGTTTATTCCTGAGTTTGTCAGGCAAAAGAAAAACCTGACGGAGATACTGCTGTTCTCTTTCGTTTTGCAAATTCTGGCACTTATCTCACCTCTGGTCGTGCAGGTTGTCATGGATAAGGTTCTTGTCCATCAGGCATTTTCCACGCTGGATGTACTGATTTTCGGGCTGGTGACCGCCGGATTGATTGAAGTGCTCCTGCGGGGATTACGCGAATATCAGTATGCCCACACAGCCAACCGGATTGACATCAAACTCGGGCTGAAATTGGTTAAGCACCTGTTCGGCCTGCCCCTGCTGTTTTTCAAATCCCGTCAGGTGGGTGCAATTGTGACGCGGGTACGGGAACTGGAAACGGTGAGGGAGTTTTTAACCGGCTCCATGTTCACGCTGTGTATTGATGTCTTGTTCATGTTCGTATTTATTTACGTCATGAGTCTGCTGTCCGGTATGCTGACGCTCATTTTTCTGCTTACCATTCCCTGTTATGCCCTGCTTGCATGGTGGGTTACCCCAAAAATTGAACAGGCAGTGGAAAAACAGTTTACTCATGCCGCCATCAATACCTCTTTCTTAACTGAAACAGTCGCGGGGGCCGAAACACTGAAAAGCCTGGCCGCTGAGCCTCGCTTTATCCGCCGTTGGGACAGCCAGACCGAAAAAATGGTCAGCACCAGTTATGATGTACAACAGTGGGACAATCGTTCCGGTCATCTGGTCATGCTGTTACAGAAGGTAACCAGTGCGGTTATTATTTGGCTTGGCGCTTCAGAAGTGCTTTCACTGCACATGACGATTGGTCAATTGATTGCTTTCAATATGATGGTGAGCCATACCCAACAACCTTTGTCCAAGCTGGTGCAACTCTGGGGGCAATTTATCCGTTCACGTATCGCCATTGAGAAGCTGGGTGATATGCTGAATCTGCCTACAGAACAGCAATCTGGCAACCAACACGTTACATTGCAGGGCGCGATCTCATTTTCCGATATTGTTTTTCGCTATCAACCCGACCTTTCCCCAACCATCAATCATTTCACGCTGAATATCCGGGCGGGCGAAACCGTCGGCGTCGTCGGCACGTCCGGCTCTGGGAAAAGTACCCTTGCACGTTTGCTGCTGCGGCTTTACACCCCGGAAAGCGGGGTAATCACGCTGGATGGCATCCCCTTGCAACATCTCAATATTGAATCCATCAGGCAACAAGTCGGTATCGTGCTGCAAGAAAACTTCCTGTTCAACAAAACAGTGTATGAAAACTTGTCCCAATCATGCCCTGATGCGCCGTTATCCACCGTTATTGAAGCAGCAAAGTTAGCAGGGGCACACGATTTTATTCTCAAGCTGCCAATGGGATATGACACGGTAATCGCAGAAGGGGGGCAATCCTTATCAGGTGGACAACGGCAACGTCTGGCCATTGCCAGAACTCTGCTGTCAGATCCCAAAATCCTGATCCTTGATGAAGCCACCAGCGCGTTGGATGACGAATCACAAGCCATCATTCAGTCCAATATGGCATCCATTGCTCAGAGCAGAACTGTCATCACTATCGCACACCGGCTCTCCACGGTACGCCAGTGTGACCGGATCATTGTGTTACATCAGGGCCAAATTACTGAACAAGGCAGTCATGAACAACTTCTGCAACAGGGCAAGCACTATCGAAAACTCTGGCAGTTACAACAAGAACTAAAACAGGAGGAGCCGACCCATGTTTAAGGCTATCTTGCACAAAGGGATCAAACGGTTCCGTACTCCCACTCCCCACTATGACTTTTTGCCAACACATCTGGCGCTGTCACAACGCCCTCCCTCTCCGTTCGCACGTTATACGGCGATTACCCTGAGCATTGGCGTGCTGGCCGCCTTACTGTGGGCTTATCTGGGGAAGCTGGATGTGCAGGCAACGGCAACCGGCCGCCTGATTGCTTCAGGCCGGTCACAGGTCATTCAGGCTTATGAACAAAGCCGCCTGATTGCCATCCATATTACAAATGGGCAGCACGTTGAGAAAGGTGCGCCACTGCTGACGCTCAATACACTTGGTGTAAATCAGGATATTGCCCGTTTGCTCGAACAGCGCGACTACCTGACTGAAGAAGAAATCCGCTATCAGGCTTTATTGACGAAGAGTGATCCCAAATCCCTACCCGCTTTCCAGCAACAGCCCGCAGTAAAACAGGAAAAAATCCTGATGCATTACCATCACGAAAAGCAGGAGTTCGATTCAATCGTGACCAACATCTACGCGGAAATGGAAGTCAACCTCACTTCCCAAAAAGCGCGGAGTAGCGATATACGGTCATTGAGCAATCTACGCGAAAATATCAGCCAGCGTTTGCAGGCTCGAAAGACATTGAGCCAAAAGCAGGTCATCAGCAAAGTCGAATATCTGGAACAAGAAAAGGAATTTCTGGAAACAGAAAGGCTGATCGCTCAGCAAAAATCAGAACTTAGTATTCTCCAGACGCAATACAAGAGCCTGGAGGAACGTTTAAAAAGCAGCAAAGTGCAAAAAGAGCGGGAATGGTTTGAGAAAAGAAAACAGGCTGAAATTCAATTAGCTGGCCTGAAACAGGAAATCTCTAAAATGCATGAACGGGAAGAGCTTGAGATTGTGCGCTCTCCTGTGACGGGAACTGTCCAGCAGCTCAGTGTCCATACTCTTGGTGCCGTTCTACAGTCAGCACAAAGTTTGATGGTGATTGTGCCCGATGAGCATGTACAACTTGCTGAAATTCAGATCCTGAACAAAGACGTGGGTTTCGTTCGCCCGGGTCAGCACGTCACGGTCAAAGTTGATGCTTTCCCTTATACCCGCTACGGTACAATCGAAGGTGAGTTACTCAATATTTCACGGGATTCCACAACCGATGAGCGTCTTGGTCTGGTTTTTCCGGCACAAATCAGCCTTAAGCAAAACAATATTATGGTGGATGGAAAACCGGTCGAAATTACGGCAGGCATGTCCATTGTTGCGGAAATCAAGACGGATCAGCGACGAGTGATTGATTATCTGCTCAGCCCAATTCAAGAGTATCAATCAGAAGCCCTGAGGGAAAAATAATCATGACTGACGATTATGCTCTGAATTGTATTGTCTATTTAGGAAAACAGTTCCATAAGGTCGCTTCTGTAGAACAACTGCACCATGCACTGGGGCTGGATTCCCTGACGCTGACAGATTCACAACTGCGCGAAGCGGCTGATGCGATTGGGCTACACAGTAAATTTGATCACCTGACACCGGATAACGCCGGTACATTACCCTTACCTGCATTAATTGAATTGGATCAGCGTTGGTGGGTATTGTCAGAAATCCAACCTGATACGATCACTGTGCTCGATCCGACCAGCGGAAAATGCGAAGTGCGTACGTGGGATCAGCCTGCGCACGGTGAGAAAGCGAAACCCGATAGGTGCAGCGCTGGCCAATATAAAGTGCTGCTGGTAGCAGACAAGACACTGACTAAACAACAGATTAAATTCGGACTGAGCTGGTTTTATCCTTCCATTTTCAGGCAAAAAAATCAGTTACGGGATATTTTCCTGTTTGCCATTGTGTTGCAGCTTTTTGCGCTGGCTGCGCCTTTGTTGTTTGAAAATGTCATCGACAAGGTGCTGGTTGGGCGAAGTATTGCCAGCCTGCATGTCCTCGGCATGGCGATGCTCGCACTGGCATTGGCTGAGCCGCTGTATGGCTTCCTGCGTAATACCGTGTTTGGGCATATGGCCAGCCAGATCAACTCCGAACTTTCCGGCAGGCTTTATCGCCATCTCGTGGGATTGCCCCTGCCTTATTTCAAGCAACGCCAAACAGGGCAAATTATCGCCAGAGTGCGGGAAATGGCGCATATCCGGCAGTTTCTGACCGGCTCAACCCTTATGTTGCTGCTCGACCTGATTTTCATCATTCTGTTTCTGGGTGTCATGTTCCACTATTCTACCCTGCTGACATGGATCGTTATCAGTTCGCTGGTACTCTACTTCTTGCTCTGGGTTGCCGTCGGGCCAATCATTCGACGCAAGGTAGAAAAAGAGTATGAAGCCGATGCCGATGCCACAAGTTTCCTGACAGAAGCTGTCACGGGTATCGAAACCATCAAAACTACCGCAACCGAAAAACGTTTTTTGCACCAGTGGCAAAAGGCATTGAGCCAGCAGTTGATCCAACGCTTTACGGCTCAGAAAAGCGGGCTGGCAGCAGGACAAGGGATCGCCCTGATCCAGAAAGTTATTGCCGCCTTACTGTTGTGGTGGGGAGTCCGGGCCGTGCTTGATGGCAATTTATCTCCCGGTGAATTAATTGCTTTTAATATGCTGGCAGGTCACGTTACCCAGCCGATCTTACGATTGGCGCAAGTCTGGCAGGATTTTCAGCATACCCTGATCGCCCTGCGTCGGGTTGGCGATATTCTGGATGAACCCATGGAAAACAGTAAACAGGGGCTGGCATCGGCACCTGAGCTGGCAGGCCAGATTGAATTCAGGAATATACGCTTCCGCTATCATGCAGATACGCCGGAAGTGCTGGCAAATCTGTCGCTGGCAATTAAGGCAGGAGAGTTTATCGGCATTACAGGGCCGTCAGGCTCCGGTAAAAGCACGCTGACCCGACTGTTGCAGCGCCTGTATGTACCACAACACGGGCAGGTTTTGGTGGATGGCATGGATTTAGCTATTGCCGACCCTGTATCACTACGCCGTAATATGAGTGTTGTTTTGCAGGAGAGCATTCTTTTTTCCGGCAGCATTGCGGATAACATTCGCTTGTGCAAACCCAATGCCAGTGATGAAGAAGTTTATCAGGCCGCAAACTTAGCGGGTGCCACTGATTTCATTAATGCGTTCCCACAAAAATTCGCTCATCCTGTCGGTGAAAAAGGGAGTAATCTTTCTGGCGGACAACGGCAGCGTATCGCGTTGGCGAGGGCGTTGCTGAATGATCCCAGGATCTTGATCCTTGATGAAGCCACTTCCGCACTAGATTATGAATCTGAAGCGGCCATTATGAGCAATATGGACGAGATATGCCGCAACCGAACGGTGATTAGTATCGCCCATCGGCTGAATACTATTCGCCATGCCAGTAAAATTTTCGTTTTAGATCAAGGGAAAATCGTTGAGTCAGGTTCACATGATGCTCTCGTGCAGCAAGACAGCTTATATGCCCAACTCTGGCATCAACAAACCAAGTGATTACGGTGATTTTTTTATGGCGCTTTTTACGACGACAAAAAAAGAAAATTCATTGAAGACATGAAGCTTATTTCGCCTTAGAATTAATTTCATAACGAAATTAACATAGCATCACAAAATGTTCTTAAGGAAGAGAATATAACTATGAAACAAGTCACTATTACAGCTTTGGTTTTTTCTCACACATCAGTCACATCGGTTGCCATGCCGATTGAAATTCTCACCATTGCCGCCAACGCCATTGGCGGCCCGATTCCTCATGTCAATATTATTTCTCCAACCCATCAAGGCATGATTGGTCAGGGAATGACCCATCAAAGCGTCAATAATACAAATGGCCTGTTTGGGGATCCTGCGCCTGCTGCCCACGATACCTTCCACAATACTCTTCAAGACGACCAGGAACCCGATATTATTCTGGTTGGTTCATTGGGCTTTCCTGAATGGGAACCACGGCACTGTTCGAGGGAACTCATTGAGTGGATTAAGACGATGGATGAAAAACACATTCCTATTGTTTCAATCTGCTCTGGCACCTTTATACTTGCCAAAGCAGGATTATTAAACACAGGCGCAACAATCCATCCTCACTTTTCCACTGAATTCAAAAAAATATTTCCCCATATCCCCCTTTATACCGACGAAAAGATCATCAGTGACAATCACCGTTTTTGCATTTCCAGCGCCTATGGGTGCGGAAGCGCCATGCTGAATATTGTTGAGTTGATCTACGGGCAATATGCCAGAGAACAATGCGCGAAATTCCTGCTGGGCGAAAATGACAATAAAAATTCGTCTGATTCCGCCTGTTTTGTCGCTTATCGCCAACATGCCGATTCGCTGATCCACAAACTACAAGATTGGATGCATGCTTTCCCCTCTGAAATTTTATCCGTCGCCGATTTAGCCAATAAAATTCATCTTTGTGAACGCCAGATGAAACGTCGTTTTAAAATCGCCACAGGGAAAACACCGATTCAATATATTCAACAGATCCGTCTGTCACAGGCCAAACATTGTCTGGAAAAATCACAGAAAACCATCGAAGAAATCAGCCATGAAGTGGGTTATGAGGATACCCGTTATTTCAGAGAGTTATTTAAACGTTGCAATGGATTAACGCCAAAAGAGTACCGCCAAAAATATCATCACTGATGAACGTTTTTTTGCACTCTGCAAATAATCAGAGAGTCACACCGCTCCGGGATGAGTCAATAGCACTGGCGCTTAATGGTGTCTGGTGGGAATAAATGTTGATTCGGAAGGTTGATAAATAGGCTAAAGCGACAAGACAGCACCGTTAAATTGCAGGCCAATGTGGATGACTTCAGGTGACTGGATGGCATTCTTCGCCAGACACAGTTGCACTTAAGTTATAGATAGACTAATCTGTCTAAAAAGTCTTACCACTAACCGAAGTGATCATCAGTAAGGACGATAAATGGCAAGAATTCTCCTACCCTTTCTTGGCTTTTGTTTTTCTATGTTCATTTTTAATACAAATTCCCAGTCATCCCAAGAACAGATGCGTGTATCAACTACAACCATGCAGTCGGTTCCCTTTATGCCTTCTATCGAAATTTTGGGATCTGTCGTTGCAAAAAATGAGGTTGTGATAAGCCCGGCACTGACTCAACTTGTCATTACTGATGTTTTAGTCGGAGAAGGTGACTATGTAAAACAAGGGGAAGTTTTGGCGACACTGGAAACACCCACTCAAGATGAAAAAGTCAAAAGAGCCAAAGCCGAGATGGAAAAAGCGCTGGCGTTGATAAAAAAGAATGAAGCAATGAATAGTCATGCTCAGTCTGAGCTTAAGCGGGCAAAACCACTGATCAGTACTGGCGTGATTTCTGCCAGTGAATTTGACAAATTTAAAATGGAAGCAAATTCATCATTATCTGCCTTGAATGCAGCAAAAGCAGAATATCGGCAGTTACAGGCACAACTGCAAGAAGAAAAGACTCAACGGGCCAAAACCACAATACTCGCTCCCAAAGAAGGTGTTATCAGTGAACGTGTTGCCATGAGCGGGATGATTACTAATGATAATTATCTGTTTAAGTTGATTGAGAATAATCAGTATGAATTCTCGGCTGATGCCTATGTTTCTGACTTAAAACAGGTACAGGCAGGCTCATCTGCGGTTATTTCCCTGACTGAAGGAGATAAAATAGCCGGAAAGGTAAGATATATATCCCCGAAAGTTGATCCGATTACCCAAATAGGAAAAATAAGAATTACTCTGGAAAATGTCCCCAAAGATATCAAGCTGGGTGATTTTGGTTATGCCCTTTTTCAATTCAAACCCGAAAAGGTCAATGCCATCCCTTATAGTGCTGCCAAAATAACTGACAAAAATAAAGTAAGTGTCTTTGTTGTCGGGAAAAACAATATTGTCGAGAAAAAACAGATTGTCACCGGGCGTATTTTTGATAAATGGATTGAGATAAAGTCAGGATTATCATCAAAAGATAAAATCATTGTTTCTGCATCGCCATTCCTGCAAGAAATGGATATTGTTTCTATGACATCACAGGAAAAATAAGATGAAATTCCAATTATCAGAATGGGCAATCAGAAAGCCAATTCCCACAATTGTTATTTCTCTCGCGCTCACTGTCGCAGGGTTATTTTCCTTCTTTAAATTACCCATCAATGCCAATCCAGTGATTGACTTTCCTGTGGTGACGGTGACTGTCACACAAGAGGGTTCTTCCCCTTCTGAATTGGAAAATGCAGTAACACGCCCCATAGAACGAGCTGTTTCCGGGTTACCCGGTATTCGGCATATTAACTCAACTATTACCGATGGCGTATCGATCACGATTGTCGAATTTAATTTAAAAGTCGATCCTAACGTTGCTATCAGTGATATTCGCGAGCAAATTACCCAAATTCGGGCAGAATTACCCCAGACAATAGATGAGCCACTGATAAACCGCATTGATGTCGAAGGCGGGGCGATTCTGAATTATACCGTTCAGTCAAAAGATAAGGATTTGACCGAATTATCGTGGTTTGTGGATGACACGTTAAGTAAAAAATTACTGATGGTGCCGGGTGTCCAGAAAATAACACGATTGGGTGGTACAAGCCGGGAAATTCTGATTGAACCCGATCCGGTAAAATTGGCGGCGTTAAAGATCAGCATAGCGGATATTAACCAATTATTACTCCAGAATAATGTCAATATCCCCGGTGGGAAAATGACAATTGCCGGTCAAAACCACACTATACGTATATTAGGTGCAAAAAATGAAATTGAGTATCTTCGCCAATTAAAACTTCCTTTAGAAAAAAATAATTGGGTCACTTTAGGCGATATTTCCACTATCAATGATTCACATAAAGAGACTATTACTATTGCCCGTTTAAATGGTGAACCCGTTGTTGGTTTCGCTGTATTTCGTGCCAAAGGTTCCAGTGATACTGTGGTAGAAAAAGGGGTAACACAAACACTGAATGAGATTGAAAAAGAGTACGCCAATATCAATGTTAAGCTAGTCACATCAAACGTAAAATATACTGTGTCAGGTTATAACCTGACTATGCAGACCCTTATCGAAGGGGCGATACTAACCGTCATTGTGGTATTTTTCTTCCTGAAAAGCTGGCGGGCGACTTTAATTGCGGCAGTGGCTTTGCCATTATCGATACTGCCAACGTTTATTATTCTGCTTCTATTTGATTACACGTTAAACAGTATTACATTGCTGGCATTAACATTGGTTATCGGTATTTTGGTGGACGATGCGATAGTTGAAATAGAGAATATCGAAAAATATATTGAACGAGGGGAAAGGCCGTATATTGCCGCTATCAAGGCTTCAAATGCCATTGGTTTTGCCATTATCGCCATTACTATCACGATTGTCGCCGTTTTTCTGCCCGTCAGTTTTGTTGGCGGCTTTGTTGGTAAATATTTTGTTCCGTTTGGTATTACCGTATCTGCCGCCGTATTATCTTCATTGTTGGTTGCCAGATTGGTCACGCCCCTGATGTCAGCTTATTTGTTATTACCAAAGAAACATATCAAAGCGGATAAAGAGGATACCCCCGAATGGATTAAAAAATATGTTTCCATTCTGGATAAGACATTAAAATTTCGCAAAACCGCTTTAGTGCTTGCTTTCATCTTTCTTTTGGGTTCATTGGGGCTGGTTGATCTATTGCCATCCGGTTTCTTGCCTAAATCGGATGTCAGTATCGCTAAGATAGAGGTCGAAACACCACCGGGAACACAAGCAGAACAAAGTGATGCTGTTTTGCAGAACATTATCAAAAAGTTGCAGGATCGTCCTGAAATTATCGATGTCTTTTCTGTTGCCGGTGTTGAGGATTCATCCGGTACTATCAGCCAAAATAAAAGTAATATTCTTATCAACCTCGTCCCCATCAATGAACGTAAGTTGTCACAAAAAGAGTTTGAGCAATCACTGGCACCTGTTTTGGGTGAGATTCCAGATATTCGATATAATTTTGGTAATAGTGAAGGTAATCGTGATGTTTCGATTGTTCTGGCGAGTGAAGATCCCCAGATTCTATCGCAAACTGTAGATCAGTTACGCCGCGAGATGATGCAATTGAATGGCTTGAAAAATATTCAGGCCTTACAACCGCTGCCAAGACGGGAAATTATCATCACGCCGAATATTGCCGAAGCTGCCAGAGCAGGCGTGACTACCGACGCTCTTGGTTCTGTAATCAAAACAGCAACCATTGGTGAGATTAATGCCAATGTATCCAAATTTAACTTACCAGACCGGCAAATTCCGGTTCGCGTCTTATTATCCAAAGAAAAACGGGATAATTTGACCGTCTTGAATGATCTTTATGTGAACAGTACTTCTGGTACGAATGTGCCGGTCAAATCTGTCGCGGATATCTCTTTTGCTTCTGGCCCTGACAAAATAGAGCGCATTTCCAGACAGCGTAAGGCAGTCATTGAAGCCGATCTTAATGGCATTGCCATTGGAACGGCATTAGATCAAATCAATGAGTTGCCATCATTAAAAAATCTGCCACTCGAAGTGAAAAGGATTGTGTATGGCGATGTGGAATACATGAATGAAATGTTTGACCGTTTTTCCACCACTATGCTGTTGAGTATTTTGATGGTACTGGCCATTCTGATTGTTCTGTTCAAAGACTTTTTGCAACCGCTGACGATTTTAATTGCCCTCCCCTTCGCCATTGGTGGTGCTATCATCGCCCTGCTTCTCTATAATGCCGCGATTGATATGCCAGTAATTATCGGCATATTAATGCTGATGGGAATTGTCACCAAAAACTCTATTTTGCTGGTTGAGTTTATTCTCGAAAGAGCGCGCTCTGGTATGTCACGCAATGAAGCGATTATTCAGGCGGGCAGAGAGCGTGTCAGGCCAATTGTCATGACAACAATTGCCATGATTGCAGGGATGATCCCGCTCGTCATTACCAGTGGTGCTGATGCCAGCTTCCGAGCGCCGATGGCAATTGCTGTGATTGGCGGATTAATCAGCTCAACGTTGCTAAGTTTGCTGTTCGTGCCCGTGGTTTATAGCTATATGGATGACTTTAAAAACTTTATCATTCCATATCTGAAAAAATTATCGTCAGTAACGAAAGACGATCTTGATTATCGCTAGCAGATGATTTTATATCCAGAGTTTTGAAGGAAGTTAAAGTGAAAAAACAGACAGAAAAACAGCGGGCAAAACGTAAACATATTCTTGATGCCGCCATCGCCTGTTTTATAGAAAAAGGGTTTCATGCAACATCAACGGCAGAAATCTGCAAAGCAGCAGGTATGAGTCCCGGAAATCTGTTTCACTATTACCCAACCAAAAACGCCATTATTGAAGCTATTGCAGAAGAGGACAGCCATGATTATGACGAAATTCTCTCTTCCTGTGAGAATGAAGATTCAAGTGTTGCCACGATAGAAAAAATAATGACCGCTCTGCACCATCTTTCCAATGAACCCGGCTATGCACGTCTTGGCATTGAAATTATCGCTGAAGCCAGCCGCAATCCCGCTATTCATAAGATATTTATCGAAAATGACAAGAAAGTCAGGGAGCGCCTGGCCTCATTAATTCGCAAGGGTATTGAAAGTGGGGAAATCGGCAAACAAATTAATGCAGAGCAAGCCGCGTTCTGGTTAATGACCACTGTTGATGGCGCGATAGGAAAAAAAGGAATGGAATCAGATTTTAATGGGGCTGAAAATCTTGCTTTTCTGACCTACATGATACGAAAGACGCTTACATCCTAAAGGCCTATTCCGACAATCTCCCCCATCAACCAGTAGCGACACGCGCTCAGCTAAGGTATTATTGCCCGCTATATTATTGGTACACGCCCTTTATTAATTGAATTTATGGCAAAAGAACAAACTGATCGCACCACACTGGATTTGTTCGCAGATGAACGCAGGCCAGGGCGACCTAAAACAAACCCACTGTCCAGAGATGAACAGCTTAGGATTAATAAACGCAACCAGTTGCGACGAGATAAAGTCAAAGGACTGCGTCGAGTGGAATTAAAACTCAACGAAGAGGCAGTCGATGCACTAAATCATCTGGCAAAACAGCGTAATATCAGCCGTAGTGAACTGATTGAACAGATGCTGTTAGCCCAACTGGCAGAAAAAAATCACCTTGCCGATTAACGGCTTTTATTCAACAACAATAAAGCGGCATCACCACACAAATCTGACAGATTTGTCATGAATGTTTGGTCAAAATAACGCTTTTCACTTTATTAAAACTGACATTTTTCCTGCTGATTTCAGCGTGATGTGTATAGCTTAGATACACAATAAAACAAGAGGTTAACCCATTTTATGGCAATAATAGGTATATTCTTCGGCAGCGATACAGGCAACACAGAGAACATCGCCAAAATGATCCAAGAAAAATTGGGCGGTGCTGATGTTGCTGAAGTCCACGATATTGCCAAAAGCAGCAAAGAAGACATTGAAGCCTTCGATATTCTGCTGCTTGGCATCCCAACTTGGTATTACGGCGAAGCTCAATGCGACTGGGATGATTTTTTCCCGACTTTGGAAGAGATTAACTTCGAAGGGAAACTGGTCGCTCTATTCGGTTGTGGTGATCAGGAAGATTATGCAGAGTATTTCTGTGATGCTATGGGTACCATCCGCGATATTATTGAACCTCATGGCGCTATTATTGTAGGTCACTGGCCAACCGAAGGGTATCACTTTGAAGCCTCTAAAGGTATGGCTGATGATAACCACTTCATTGGTCTGGCTATTGATGAAGACCGCCAACCAGAATTGACTGATGAGCGCGTTGAGGCCTGGGTACAAAAAATTAAGGCTGAAATGAGCCTGTCTGAAATTCTGGATGCATAAGGGCGTTAGCTTCCTTTCACACACTTGCATAATGTGTCATGATATCAGGTCTGGCATGGTTTTCATTTTGAATATCCATGCCTATAATCAACAACGTGAAACAGAATCATGATTCCCCACGATACCCCTAAGTATCATAAGTTCACTTAACTCAAGTTACAGGACTGAATCCGCATGACCGACAACAATAAAGCATTGAAAAATGCTGGACTTAAAGTAACACTTCCGCGCTTGAAAATTCTGGAAGTGCTACAGGACCCAGAATGCCATCATGTCAGTGCGGAGGATCTCTACAAAAAACTGATTGATATCGGTGAAGAGATTGGCCTCGCCACTGTCTATCGCGTGTTGAACCAGTTCGATGATGCCGGCATTGTCACACGCCACAATTTTGAAGGCGGTAAATCTGTTTTTGAACTCACTCAGCAACACCACCATGACCATCTAATTTGTCTCGACTGCGGTAAAGTCATTGAATTCAGTGACGAATCGATTGAAGAACGCCAGAAAGACATCGCTGAACGCTATGGCATTAAACTTTCAAACCATAGCCTCTACTTATATGGTCACTGCGCTGTTGGTGATTGTCGCAAAGATAGTTTGCTGCATGATGAAAAAACATAATAAGCAAGCACAATAAAGAAGTGATTAACGTCGTTCGCTTCTCGTGTCTGGCTTAATCTGAATAAACTACTGCCGATTAGCGTGAGCTAATCGGCAGATTGCTTCAGGCGTTAGATTTAAGCGTTACAATTTAACTTCGTCTATCCGGCTAAAACGTTTTCCATCGCTACTGACAGAACGGATTTTCACATTATTGCTGACGTAAGGCCGCTGTCTGTCATCGTAAATCTGCCATGTTCTTCCATCATCCAGTGAATATTGGATAACAACACCCGGCAATGCAACATTAGCTTCAAATACCCCGGCAACAATTCTTCCTCCCGGAACCGGCAGACGATAAGCAATGTTGAGTTTATCCAGTTTGGTCAGCTCATGCTGCCCCATCAGGTTGGCAAAACGTTCCCAATCACGATTGAGCACATCCGTATCAACATAATGGGTTATTCCACCTTTATATTCTCTACCCTGCTGATAATTCAATTCCCAATCCGCCTGATGCCATGCACGTTCCGCCAGCGGTAATAAGCGCGGGTAAATCATATATTCCATCTGTTCATCAGTACGCACGGTTTCACTCCATGATAGCCCTGACATACCATAGGCGCCCGGCCAACGTTTACTGCTATGGGTATTAAAACGGTTGCCATCGCGATCTACCGAAGTTTCCGCATTCTGTGGCATGTTATTTGGGGCAAAGCTGAAAATTTTCGCCTCATCATTAAACCGAGTCGCCCAATAGTAGCCCCGCTCTTTCGGATGCACTTCATACGGCATATCAATGTAGACATAATCAGGGCTGGAAACGATGACTCGATAACCTTTATTCGCCCAATCATTTACGGTGTCATAACCTCCCCAATAAAGGGTATCCCAGAAATTGACCGCAACATGTTTAGTGGCAAAGTCTTTTGCTGACTTGGCATGTTTCAGGCCATCCTGCCATGCCTGCATCGTGTCAATGCCGTGAGAGTTGACGATTTTACTTACTTCAATAGCAAAATAACTGGCAAGCTCATCAACATCGTTGATTACACCCTGCGCTATCATCTTCTGGCAAACCTGAGATTTAGCCCACGGCTTATCTTCGATTTTTTTGTTGATAATCCCCTTGCCCGGCACAATTGGCCCGTCTTGATCCTGATATCCGGCGCCCAAACGAATATTTTTCGCCTCATCCCCGCCAAAATGCCATGTATTCAACGGTTGCCCGGCTTCTTTGTGCATGGCGGCAACTTCACTAATCACTTTATCGATAAATCGTTTGGAAGAATCCATACATGGGTTCAGATAACTCCGACGATCATAGAACTGTACGGATGTTGTATTTGAGGTATCTGTCGGATCAAGTAAGCGATATTCATTGGCCTCCTGCTCTTTGCCTTGTGCCATAAGTTTTTTATAGCGTGCTTCCATTGATACAACAGCGGCACGGGCATGAGCGGGAATATCAATTTCTGGGATTACTTCTATCTGGCGGGCTTTGGCATAATTCAGAATATCAAGATAATCCTGACGGCTGAAATAGCCGCTCCCCATGTTGTTGTTATTCGGCCCTGACCCCAATTGCGGCAACAGGCACTGAGTTTCACTCAGGTCATGGCAACGCTGACTGCCAACCTCTGTCAACTCCGGTAAACCGGGAATTTCCAAACGCCAGCCTTCGTCATCACTCAAATGGAAGTGGAACTTATTCAACTTATAGCTGGACATTTGATCGAGCAGACGCAAAACCGCTTCTTTGCTATGAAAGTTACGCCCAACATCAAGGAACACACCACGATATTCAAATCTTGGTGCATCTTTTGCTGTCAATGTAGCAATCTTCGGCGTACCGTTGGCAGGAAGTAAGGAAAACAGTGATTGCAGGCCGTAAAATACACCTGATTGATCAAACGCGACAATCTGTGCTCCTTTGGTCGTAATTGCCAACGAATAGGCGCCTTTTACCCGCCATGACCTTGTAAACTGATCCGCATTGATTTGCGTCGCTATCCGATAGCCGCTATCTGTTAAGTCAATGTTCTGTGCTTTAAAACGCTCTCTGATGACCTTAATAGATTCGCCGCTCAACCCTCCCAGCTCTAATTTCACTCCACGGGATAAATCGACATCCTGTGAATGAATGGAAAGCTCCCTCGGAGTCGGAATTATCTGCCCGCGCAGTTTATCCTCACTGATTTTTGCTACCTGCTGATTTTTTGTGAAACGATTCTCCGCTGTCATCAGGATATTGTTATCCGTTACAGTGCGCTTCCATTGTTCACCTTCCAGATCAGATAAAAACTCACTGATGTTTTCAGTATCGGTATTCACCAACACCTTAGGCGTAGCATCGCCGGAGGTTGCATACCAACGTGGCATAAAATCCGTGCTGTAGATCTGCCAGTATTCCCCAATAATCGGCAGCACGATCTTTTCATTAGCCTTAATACCTGTGAATTTCTCGGTTGGCTCCAATTTATATAAGTCACCCGTTATATGGGTGGTTTTGTATTGCTCATTATCCAGTTTCAGAACTTGGCGAATACTATGAAAATAGATCGCCCAATCAGAAGAATCGATTGCCTGATTACCATTGCTCAAGGTGATATTAACGCGATTACAGGCAGCCGAATCTGCGCCTATAATCGCGCAGTTTGTGCCATGCGAGCCAGCCTGATTATCAATGACTTTGAAATTGACTTTTAGCTGGCTCAATGAATCTACGATCTGTTGTGATGTCATTTCCGCATGGGTGTTACCTATAAATCCAACTGCCGTGATGAGTGCTGCCAAGGTACGTAATTTTATGGTTTTCATAAACTACCTCGTCCGAATTTCTTATTTTTTTCTCTGGGCAAATAGTGTACAGATTTTGCTAGCCAATAACCCTATATAATATGGGACTATAAGGCAATTTTTTAATCACAATTGAAGGAATCAATTTTCATTACAATACTTTTATCTGCACTTTCAGCGAACCACAGCAGCGGGTATGACGATAATCACTTTTGAGTTTTAACTCGAAATCTATTTTCTCTGTGGAAGTTGACGCGACAACATATTTTTTCTGGTTTGAACTATCAAAAAGAAAATTCTTTGAAATACATCCCAAAAAGAAAATTCTTTGATGTATGTTACAAAAAACAGATGACAAAACATACAAGAGACTTGTATTCGGAACTTGCTGAGTCCATTATAAAATTAATTACTCTTAGTTATTATTTTAATGTAAATAATTTCATTTGGCATGGTTATTCTTTAAGTCTTATAGGAGATTTGAATGTTTAGTCCCTTACGACGAATGGCTTTCCAGGCTGACCGTCGATCCTAATTTGAACGACAATGCCTTGTTGCCCTTGCTACCAATGCTTTCTGAACGCGTTTACCATAAGTGGACCCGATGGGAGGCCAATGACAACATGCCGATTTATGATACCACGAATACAAATTCAGCCTTGGCTAATGCCTCAACTCCGTTGCATTTCACCCCAATGGGAAGAGAGCTGCTCTCAAAATACCTCGCCTATTATCTTCCCAAACTTTCTATCGATTTGATTACTGCATCTCGTTAAGCCTAAAGTGCCACAGGTTGCACTGTCAGAATTACAAAGCGCCGGCTAAAAAACCAGCGCTTTATCAGTAAATTGAAGCGTGAAAATAATCACGCTTTTTTAGGGTGTGGATTAGGCAACCTGACTCACATTATTCCTGTGAGATTTTTGCCCAAGTATCACGCAAGCCAACCGTGCGGTTAAATACCAGATGTTCAGCACTTGAGAGGCTGCTATCAGCACAGAAATAACCTTCACGCTCAAACTGATACGTTTTTTCTGGCAGTGCATTTACCAACCCTGGCTCTACAAACCCTTTACGAACCACCAATGATTCTGGGTTGATAGTAGACAGAAAATCATCTTCCGCGCCGGGGTTTGCCACACTGAACAGACGGTCATACAGGTAAAATTCTGCTGGTACGCCGTGTGCAGCACTTACCCAATGAATAACACCCTTAACTTTGCGGCCATCAGCCGGATCTTTATTCAAGGTTTGTTCATCGTATTGGCAATAAATTGTCGTGATATTGCCTTCCGCATCTTTTTCAACATGTTCAGCTTTAATCACATACGCATTACGCAGACGTACTTCTTTACCCAGAACCAAACGCTTATATTGACGGTTAGCTTCTTCACGGAAATCCGCGCGATCAATGTACAGCTCACGACTGAACGGCACTTCACGGCTGCCCATTTCTGGCTTGTTCGGATGATTAGGCATGGTCAGAATGACTTCGCCTTCCGGCATGTTCTCAATCACCAATTTTACCGGATCAAGAACTGCCATGGCGCGCGGTGCATTTTCATTCAGATCATCACGAATGCAAGATTCCAGGGCTGCCATTTCAACGTTGTTATCCTGTTTAGTCACACCAATGCGGCGGCAGAATTCACGAATAGAAGCCGCAGTATAACCACGACGACGTAAACCAGAGATAGTTGGCATACGTGGGTCATTCCAACCATCAACGATGTTTTCTGCCACCAACTGATTCAGTTTACGCTTTGACATCACCGCATATTCCAGATTCAGGCGAGAAAACTCGTACTGACGTGGGTGGCAATCAATCGTAATGTTATCCAATACCCAGTCATATAAACGACGGTTATCCTGAAATTCCAGTGTACAGATGGAATGGGTGATCCCTTCCAGCGCATCGGAAATGCAGTGTGTGAAATCGTACATCGGATAGATGCACCATTTATTGCCTGACTGATGATGTTCTGCGAACTTAATGCGGTAGATAACCGGATCACGCATAACGATAAACGGAGATGCCATATCAATTTTGGCACGCAGACACGCCTTACCTTCAGCAAATTCACCGGCACGCATCTTTTCAAACAAAGCGAGGTTTTCTTCCACGCTGCGATCACGGTAAGGACTGTTTTTACCCGGTTCTTTCAGAGTGCCGCGATATTCACGGATTTCTTCAGCGCTCAATTCATCCACATACGCCAATCCTTTGTTGATTAACTCAATGGCGTATTGATAAAGCGTATCGAAATAGTCAGAAGAATAGCGAATATTGCCACTCCACTGGAAACCCAACCATTGTACGTCAGTTTTGATTGACTCAACGTACTCGATGTCTTCCTTAACTGGGTTTGTATCGTCAAAACGTAGGTTGCACTGTCCCTGATAGTCTTGAGCGATGCCGAAATTCAGGCATATCGACTTGGCATGACCAATATGCAGATAACCGTTAGGTTCAGGCGGAAAGCGGGTATGTACGGATGTGTGTTTCCCCGTTGCCAGATCTTCGTCAATAATCTGACGAATAAAGTTTGTCGGGCGGGCATCTGCCTCACTCATTGTTTTTTCCTCAATGCAAAAAGCGCTTCAACATAACCCCCTATAATCTATTAAGCTGAACCGAGAAACAATACTTTGTTCGTGGGAAATGGAGGAATGGGTAAAGTTAAGGTGTAAAAGCGGGAAGCCCAAATGCTTCCCGCTATAAAATCAACCAATTCGATGATTGTTCAATACCGCAATCAATTGATCTGCACAATAAACAATATGTTTTTCATCCCAGCTAGGATGCAAATACAGACTGATTGTTCTAGGTAATAAAGAACGTGCTGTTTCACACACCACATCACGGTAATTAACTGATTCTGGTGAGGTGTATTCTGTCGAATGGAAAGGGAAATTCGTTGAGCCAAAGCCACGCAATTCTCTGAATACTTTTTCCCCATAGGCTTCCGGCCATTGGATCTTAAATGCAGGGACGCCTATCTTTTTCAAGTCACTTAAAATGACCTCAGCCGTACAATCCAATTTGTTCAAATCAAAAACTATCGGATATAACCAGTAAGCATTGCATCTATCTTGGGAATTCAACGGTAAACTGTCGATTAAATCAATATTGGCAAATTTTTTATCGTAAATCTTGGCATATTGCTGACGATTTTTCATGTTCCAATCATCGAATCTCTCCAATTCATTAATCCCAATGATCGACTGAATTTCAGTCATTCGATAGTTGTAACCAATGCGATTATGTACATGCCATGAAACTTCTTCCAAAGCGAGAAGGTCAAACTTTCTTCTCACATCAAAACCATGATCTCGATAGGCTCGGCATTCCCAACCAATCTCCGTATTATTGGTGACAACCATGCCCCCTTCTCCACCCGTCGTAAAATGTTTTGCTTGGCAAAAACTAAAGGTTCCAAGATCACCAATTGTTCCAACCGATTGTCCTTTATATTTTCCACCTAAGCATTGAGCGCTATCTTCTATCACCTTAAGATTATGTTTGCGTGCAATAGCCATAATTGGATCCATATCGCATACCACCCCATAAAGGTGGACAACAATAATCGCTTTGGTACGGGACGTAATCAGTGTCTCAATTTTGTTAGGATCAATGGTGTGCTCTTCAGTCGTATCACAAAAAATAGGAATAGCCCCACATTGTAAAACCGCAAAAGAGGTGGCAATAAAGGTGTAGGAAGGGACTATCACTTCATCTCCCGGGCCAATATTTAATGCACCAACTGCAATATTAACGGCGGAAGTACCTGAATTACAGGAAATAGCCATTTCTGCACCAATCCAATTGGCAAATTTATTTTCAAATTCCATACCTTTCTTTCCGGTCCAATAATTAACCTGACCAGATAAAAGTGGTGCTTGAATATCTTTAAATGTTTTTTCTGAAAAACAAGGCCATTGGGGAAAATTCATAATAACATTCCTTAATTCTTATAGTAGGTGAATTTTTAATTAAATTAATGTATTTTAATTAACTTTGTATTTAATAGCATAATTAATGCACCAATAGATAATATATAAAACGCTATTTCCAAATCAAAATTGTACGCAATAAATCCTATTAAAGCAGGTCCAATCATAATTCCAAAATATCCGAATGTTACAATAGAAGCAACAGCATGGCTGGGAAGCATTATATTTTGGGTTCCTGATATAGAACATAATATTGGAACAATATTTGATGAACCCAACCCAATAAAGAAAAAACCAACCATAGACAGGTTAAGAGTTTCTACACTAACAACAATAAGAAACCCAATGCAAATACTTAATGTACCAAAGAAAAATACTATCCCTCTCCCTATTTTTGATATAATTAAATCCCCCATAAATCTTCCCATTGTCATCGCAGCAGCAAAAGCAGCATAACCGAATCCACTGAATGATATATCAACATTGCGCTCATTGACTAGAAACACACCACTCCAATCAATTACAGATCCTTCAATAATTCCCATTAAAAAACAAAGTAAACTAGCAACAATCACTATACCTTGGGGGAAAACGATTTTTTTCCTATCTCTATATTCATTGTTATCTTTATGACTAATCAGTCCGGAAAAAGACAGCAAAAACAATATAGTCAATATAGAAGATACAAATAAACATGACTCAATAGCCAAAAAGTCAAAGTAAAGCAGCATAGATACACCAGCAGCCCCAAAGATTCCACCCAAGCTAAAGAAACCATGAAATCCTGACATTAAGTTTTTATTTGTTTCCTTTTCAACTGCAACTGCCTGAATATTCATTGCTACATCCACCGTACCAATCGATGCACCAAACATAAAAAGCATGAGGCCAAGCTGGATAGAATTAGAAGATAATACCAATAACGGCAAAAAGATAATAGAAAAAAAACCTGAATATATTATAACCTTGCGACAACCAAATAAAGTGGTCAGAAATCCTGTAATAGGCATAGAAACAATTGAACCTAATCCAAGAAAAAGTAATAAAAAACCTAATTCGCCTGTATCAATATTTAAATCTGCTTTTACCAAAGGTATCAAAGGAGCCCATGCAGAAATCCCCATACCTGCCGCAAGGAAAACGATCCTAGTAGAAATAACATTATTCATGGAGTATCTCAATCTTAATATAAATACTATTAACATCCAATCAATAAATTATATTTTATAATAAGTTCATTTTAATCCTGAAAGAATAGTGCTCCATTGTAAAAACACTAATTTCCTTCCAGTCATTAATCAAACCTATAACTTCATCAAAAATTTTTTCTTTACCGCCTATCTGTATAACCTTACAACCGGCTGTCAATGCACTTTGCACTCCAGCTTTAGCATCTTCAAAAACCAAACAATCTTCAACTGCAACATTCAGATACTTGGCCGCCATGAGGTAAGGTTCAGGATGTGGTTTCCCATTTAATACATCATCAGAACCAATTATGAGATCTGGTATATTAAGATCACAAATTTTCATTCTATGATATGCAACCCGCTTGCTAGCAGAAGTCACCACGGCCCACGGACAAAGATCTAAAGAGTGTAAAAAATCTTTTGCACCAGGTAATGGTATAGCAGTATTAGAGTATTCAATTTCTAAATCATTTAATATCTGTATCTGTTCTTCTACATTCAAATAGGGAGCAACAGATAAAATGACATCAACAGAACGCACACCATGACAAATTTCCAATACCTTTTTTACAGGAATATTGTGCATCTCACACCATTTAGACCAAATACTTTCAACTTCTGATAACGACTGAATTAAAGTACCATCCATATCAAATAAAATAGCCTTTATATTAGAAAGTTCCATCACCCCTCCATAATGAAAAGTATTATAATCTATATTTATAATAATTTAGACCCACTGCTCATAAGAGTCAATAATAAACAAATAAAATAGTATTCAAATCAGAAAACACTTACTAAATAACACTATCATAGTACTTTAGGATCATTGACAATCCAGTAAATCTTAATAGAAAAAACACTTAAAATCATAATACTATAATTAGTCAATGTCTTCACCAAGCTCCAATTCTCCCTTGTATCTTCCCAAGAAACAGGAATTTGATATAGTTTCTTAGAAAGCCTATTTGCCAGATAAATAATTTCAGCATCAAATGCATATCCTTTTATTTTTTGCTTGGAAAATAATTCTTTTGCTAGATCTGATCTTATCATTTTGAATGGACACTGAGAATCAGAAACCTCACATTTTAATAAGGAATTAACCATTTTCAAAAAGAATTTACTTGTTATTTTACGATATAAATTAGCCCTTGATTTATTTTTTGAGAATCGCTCACCAATAACCAAATCAATATTATATGTTTCAATATTTTGGTATGCATTCAAGAAATCATTCTCTTTTATTGGAAAATCAATATCAGTGTAAAATATATACTTCCCCATTGCCAGATCTACGCCTCGTCTGATGCTATACCCTTTACCATAGTTACCACAATTAGAGATAACCACAACGTCAGGATACTGTTTTTTTATTTTAACGATATCATGATCATGGAAATTATTTTTATTTGAATCGTTAACAATAATAACTTGTACATTCAATATTTCTTGAATCTTCCTGATACGCTGTATAGTTTTATCAATAATGAAAAAATTTTCATTATATCTAGGAAGAACAATTGAAATATCAATATTATTCTCTACATGATGCATTTTTTTCTCCATTATAACATCTTAGAGTAATATTATTAAAAACCCAGTAATAATTTACCTAACGTTGTTAAATTCATATTAGATGTACTTTGTTGTTCCACTTTCTTAATAGGGAAGGATTTACCTGTTATAGATGTAGTCGGCAATCCTTTCTGATAGGCTGAAATTCTCTCTGAAATTTGCTGTGCAGTAAGATCAGTGCGTGGAAAACAACAAAAATATTGAGCCAACCTAGGTTTATTAGAAACGTTAGGTTTATTTCCATGAGGTAATGCACCATGAAAAATAACATAATCACCAGCCTTTAATGGAATCGACTCAATTTTCATTCCTGTCGTATCTGGAAATCTACTATTATATCCTTCAGATTGCTTGGATAACCATTCATAAATAACTTTATGAAATCCGGGAACACATTGAAATCCACCAGAGTTTCCATCATCATCAGTCAGACTCAATAAACCTTGTATTTTTCTTTCCAACGGCCGCTTTGAAACATCAATATCCCAATGAATAAATCCTTCATACTTCCAATTTTCATTAACTGGAGGATTCATGTTAACTCTATCAATACTCACCAATAGATCTTTTGTACCAAATATTTTTTCATAAACCGAATAAATTAGTTGATTTTGCCGATTATCCCATAATGTTTGATGATGGTAAAAAGGAATTCGTCCCATTTCATCAATTCCTGAGCGAGATCGAATATTTTTATCATAAAAATCAATATGATTATTTTTATCCATTTCAAGAAAATCAAATATAGCATCCACTGTCTTCTTTGTCTGTTCTCTATCTATAGCTGACTCTATGACTATATACCCATTGTTATCCCAACTTTTTAAGTACTCATTCATTTTTTCTTCGGAAAGAATTTTAGACATTTTATTTACCCTAATTAATTTTTATATATGATAAATTACTATCTCATAGAGTGATTTTATTTTTAGTTAATGTTATATTAAACATACTTTTATATTTCACTTAAATATTATTTAGACATGCCACTAATTATAAACTAATTTTAATTATCCCTACTAGATAGCACCCGAATAGATTTAAACTCAGAAACAAAAAATTAACAACAAACACATATAAATCTATCAGAAAAAATTTAATTTAAGCAAAATAAAACTTGAACAGAAAGATAAAAATTCACATAAATTAGATGAAGATCACATCCAACATTTTAAAATAAATAACTATTATTTATAATGGATAACTAAGATTGTTATTAATGTGAAAATAATTGACTTGAATCTTTATTTGGTGATCGCCTAAACGATCACCGATATAAATAATAAGATTAGTTTTTATTAACTCATATTTATTATATAACTTGAAATAAAATCTCTTTTTTAGCTATTACATGATCTTTAAAAGTAATTCTAATTCCCTCATAGTCATCAATATTGCTGATAATAACTGGGCTTATTAAAGATTTGGCATTAGAATTCAGATAATCAAGATCCAATTTCAATATTGCATCTCCTATTTTTACTTTTACTCCTTCCTGAATCAAACGATTAAATCCCTTTCCGTTTAACGAAACAGTATCAATACCTATATGGACAATGACTTCAACACCGCTATCTGCAACAATACAAAACGCATGATTAGTATCAAAAATTTTCACAACTGTACCATCAATAGGAGCAAAAACAGTATTCGACGTTGGTTTAATAGCAATGCCTTCACCAACAATCTTACGGGAAAATGCTTCATCAGGAACATCCTCTAGATTCACTAACTCACCACTGATTGGAGCCATTAAAGTCAAAATAGGTTCACCCTCCTGCTGACTATTCACTTTTTCCAAAGGTTGAGACTCAGACTGTTGTATTTCTAGTGCTGCAGCAACGAAATCTTTTTCTAACAAATCACGCATAGCATTAGCTATCAATTCTGCACGAGGCCCAACAATGATTTGAACACTCTGTTTATTCAGACGAATCACCCCTGAAGCCCCGAGACGTTTCGCCAATGAATTATTTACTAAGCCTGAGTCTTTTACTGACAAACGCAACCGACTGATACAAGCATCAATACTAGTTAGATTATTTGCTCCCCCCACAGAAGCAATATATTGGCGCGCTTCTTCCTGAATGTTATTTGCAGAGTTACTGCCTTTCTTTACCATATTAACATCATAACCATCAGCCTGATCCGTGTTTGATATTTCACGCCCAAGTGTCATCAGATTGAACTTTTTAATGGTGAAACGGAATACGACATAATACAGACAAAAGAATATCAAGCCTTGTAGGATAAGCATGTACCAGTGAACAGCCAGCGGATTACGTGATGAAAGTAACATATCAACAAACCCAGCGCTAAAGCCAAAGCCCGCAATCCAGTGCATTGCTGCTGCGATATAAACTGAAATTCCCGTCAGAATGGCATGCAGCACGTAAAGTACAGGCGCTACAAACATGAAAGAGAATTCAAGTGGCTCAGTCACGCCAGTGAAGAAAGCAGCAAATGCGCCTGCCATCATGATACCTCCGACCATTGCTTTGTTTTCAGGACGTGCGCAGTGGTAAATCGCTAATGCAGCTCCCGGCAAACCAAACATCATGATAGGGAAGAAACCTGCCTGATAACGCCCTGTAATTCCAGGAATGGCTGTACCTGCTTCAATGGATTTCTGTCCAGCCAAGAAGTTAGGAATATCATTAATACCCGCAACGTCAAACCAGAATACTGAGTTAAGTGCATGATGTAAGCCAATTGGTATCAGCAGACGGTTGAAGAAGGCGTATACACCCGCCCCTACAGAACCAAGATTGGTGATACTTTCACCGAATGCTACCAGCCAACCATAAACTACTGGCCAAACAAACATCAGGATAAAAGACACAACAATCATTAAGAAAGAGTTCAAGATAGGTACTAAACGACGACCACTGAAGAAAGATAGTGCTTGTGGTAATTCCACACTACTATAGCGATTATACAGTTCAGCAGAAAAGACACCCACCAAGATCCCAACAAATTGGTTGTTTATCTTGCTAAATGCCATTGGTACTTCCTCAAGCGGAGTACCTGTAATCATTGCTATCGCAGCCGGAGAACATAGCTTTATGACAACAATAAACCCAATTAAACCTGCCAGTGCAGCAGCGCCATCTTTGTCTTTCGACATGCCATAAGCAATACCAACTGCAAACAGCATTCCCATGTTTTCGAGAATGGCAGTACCCGATGTAATTAGCAGTGCTGCTAACGCATTGTCGGAACCCCACCCCGTTGGATCAATCCAATAACCAATACCAACTAATATTGCCGCTGCGGGCAATGTCGCCACAGGCACCATCAATGCCCGGCCAATCCGTTGTAAGTAGCTCAGAATATTCACTTACTCCCCCTTGAAGCTCCGTTAATGGAGTCTTTTAGTTAATTAACGACGTGATGACATCATTTATCTGTTTCTTGTAAAACATTTTTTAGTCTAAAAAAATTATTTTGTATCGCAAATTAAATACCTCTGATATGTGATTAAAATCACCGGATTTGATAAATTTTTAATCAAAAACATAGCTAGCACGCAAAACTTATTTTATCATTGAAAATATCTTTATTGCATTACATGAGGCAAGACCCCATTTAGATTAGGTATGATGTGCGGTCTATCCTGTTGCCAGAATGCATGGCCTTGATATCTCATGTGTCATGCATGTTGTGCATAGCTCTCATAATTAAATTAACGAATGATTTTTAAGAGGTACTCATGAGGCTGATCCCCCTAACAACAGCAAGTGACGTTGGTCGATGGTCTGCTCACTATATTGTTAGTAAAATCAATGGCTTTAATCCAACTGCTGAACGTCCTTTCGTACTTGGGCTTCCTACAGGCAGCACACCACTAACGACCTACAATGAGCTGATATCCCTGTATCAAGCCGGAAAGGTGAGCTTTAAGCACGTTGTGACATTCAATATGGATGAGTATATCGGTCTGCCTGAAAACCATCCTCAAAGCTATCACTCTTTTATGTACCAAAACTTCTTCAATCACATTGATATTCCAACTGAAAATATCAATTTGTTAAACGGAAATGCACCGGATATTGATGCTGAATGCCAGCGTTACGAAAATAAGATCAAATCTTATGGAAAAATCCATTTATTCATGGGAGGCGTCGGTAATGATGGGCACATCGCTTTTAATGAACCTGCATCTTCTCTTTCTTCACGCACACGCATCAAAACACTGACCATTGAAACCCGGACAGCCAATTCCCGTTTTTTCAACAATGATGTGGAACAAGTCCCCAAATATGCACTCACCGTTGGTGTTGGCACGTTAATGGATGCCGAAGAAATCATGATTCTGGCAACCGGGATGAATAAAGCCCAAGCTCTGCAAGCTGCCATAGAAGGGAATATCAATCATATGTGGACAGTCAGTTGCCTCCAGACGCATCCAAAATCTCTTATCGTTTGTGATGAACCTGCAACGATGGAGCTGAAAGTGAAAACAGTGAAGTATTTTCGCCAACTGGAAACCGACATTATCAATGAATTTGCCAGCTAAACTTAATTTAGTCAAAGTGTAGGAAACCAATATGTACGCATTAACCAACGGCATCATTTATACCGGATATGACAGGCTTGATAACCACGCGGTTATCATTGCGGACGGTTTGATTAAACAGGTTTGTCCGGTAGATGAATTGCCAGAAGAGATTGAGAAACACGACTTACACGGCGCGAATCTCACCCCCGGGTTTATTGATCTACAAGTCAATGGTTGTGGTGGCGTTCAATTTAATGATCAATTGGACAATATTTCAGAAGATACTCTGCATACCATGCAGAAAACCAATCAGCTCTACGGTTGCACCAGTTTCCTCCCTACCCTCATCACCAGCCCCGATGAGTTGATGATAAAAGCCATTGAAGTGATGCGCTCCTATCTGAAAAAAAATCCCAATCAGGCACTGGGGCTACATTTGGAAGGGCCTTATCTGAACCCAATCAAAAAAGGGACTCATAATAGCGCCTATATTCGTAAGCCAACACCGGAAATGGTCAATTACCTTTGCCATAACGCGAATGTTATCACGAAGATTACCCTCGCCCCCGAAATGGTGGAGAGCAAATATATTCGGCAGTTAGCCGAAGCAGGTATTGTTGTTTCTGCCGGTCATTCCAATGCGACTTATGAAGAAGCGCGCCATGGTTTCCAAAATGGCATTACCTTCTCTACTCACTTATATAATGCTATGCCCGCCATTTCTGGTCGCCAGCCGGGGTTAATCAGCGCCATTTATGATTCATCAGAAGTCTATGCCGGCATTATCTGTGATGGGATGCATGTCTCATGGCCAAATATCCGCAATTCCAAGAGATTAAAAAATGAAAAGCTTATTTTAGTCACAGATGCCATTCTTCCTGCCGGGCTTGCTCCTGATGCAATGGAACAATTTACCTTTGCAAATAAAACAATATATTATCGAAATGGTTTATGTGTTGATGAAAATGGAACGCTGAGCGGCTCATCAGTCACAATGATTGATTGTGTCAAAAATAGTGTTGAACAGGTTGGTATTGCTTTGGATGAAACGTTGCGGATGGTAACGCTTTACCCAGCTCGGGCAATCGGTGTTGATAAATACTTCGGCACGATTGAACCCGGCAAGGTAGCGAATCTGACTGCATTTACTCACGATTTCAAAATCTGCAAAACCATTGTTAACGGAAATGAAATCAAACTATCGTGAGTATCAAGATTGATGAGTAATGAAAACGCACAAAAGCAAATCGGTAATATTGATCTAGTCAAGCAGCTAAATGGGGCTGTGGTCTATCGGCTAATTGATCAGCATGGGCCAATATCACGCATTCAAATTGCAGAAGAAAGCCAGCTTGCCCCCGCCAGCGTAACAAAAATTACTCGTCAGCTATTGGAACGCGGCTTGATAAAAGAAGTCGAACACCAAGCCTCCACTGGAGGAAGGCGTGCAATTTCCATTATCACCGAAAGCCGCCATTTCCATACGATTGGAATTCGGCTTGGGCGCCATGATGCAACTTTGGCGCTGTTTGACATGAGTGGTAAGACGCTAGTAGAAGAGCGCTATCCTGTACCGGAGAATACTCAGCAGGAAGTTGAAAAGCGGATTATTTCCGCCATCGAGAATTTCATCGACAAAAATCAACGCCGACTACGTGAGTTGATTGCAATTTCAGTAATTCTTCCTGGCTTGGTTGACCCGGATGAAGGGGTTATCCGTTATATGCCGCATATTAAGGTAGATAACTGGCCCTTGGTGAAAAGTTTAAAGGATCATTTCAATACCTTCTGCTTTATTGGGCATGATATTCGCAGCCTTGCATTAGCTGAAAATTACTTTGGGGCAACTCGTGACTGTGAGGATTCCATTCTAGTACGCATCCACCGTGGGACGGGTGCTGGTGTCATCGTTAACAACAATATCCTGCTTAATAAACGCGGTAATATGGGCGAGATAGGGCATATTCAAATCGAGCCGTTGGGTGAACGCTGCCATTGCGGTAATTTTGGCTGTCTGGAAACTATCGCTTCCAACTCAGCAATAGAAGCCAGAGTAAAGCATCAGTTACGTCAAGGCTTCCCAAGCCAGCTCGCCTTGAATAATTGCAACATTCACGCCATTTGCCTCGCGGCTAATGCAGGTGACCCATTGGCTACAGAAGTCATCAAGCAAGTAGGGCACTACCTTGGCAAAGCGATTTCTATAGCGATTAACTTATTTAACCCCCAAAAAGTCGTTATTGCAGGGGAAATAACCGAAGCAGAGCAGATTTTGCTTCCGGCTATACAGAGTTGTATCAATACGCAAGTATTACAAGCATTTCGTGAAGATCTTCCTGTTGTCGTTTCCGAGCTAAATCACTGCTCTGCTATTGGCGCATTTGCGCTAACAAAACGCGCTATGCTTAATGGTGTACTGTTACAACATCTTCTTGGGGGATAACATCAGCCATTCTTGTCGGTAAAGTCAGCAAAATGATTATAAGACAGACAAATGAACGCTTTTGTGCATATTTCTTTAAAAAAGCAGTTGACGCATCTCTCTGATATACGCATAATTCGCCCCGCACCGCCGATGAAGGTAAAGCGAAAGATGGCTACGTAGCTCAGCTGGTTAGAGCACAGCACTCATAATGCTGGGGTCACAGGTTCGATTCCCGTCGTAGCCACCATCTTTGCGGGAGTGGCGAAATTGGTAGACGCACCAGATTTAGGTTCTGGCGCCGCAAGGTGTGCGAGTTCAAGTCTCGCCTCCCGCACCATTTTATTTATCGGTTTGTACTTAAAACGTGTTTATTAACGATTTTAAGTTTTAGTGTGTTGTTTCAGGTGGGGTATCGCCAAGCGGTAAGGCACCAGGTTTTGATCCTGGCATGCCCTGGTTCGAATCCAGGTACCCCAGCCATACAACTGAAATAGCAGTATGACTAAAACGATATCGCGTTAAATTAAAACAGTTTGAGAACAATAAAGGCTGTAGTGATAACACTCAGTTGGGGTATCGCCAAGCGGTAAGGCACCAGGTTTTGATCCTGGCATACCCTGGTTCGAATCCAGGTACCCCAGCCATCTTACTGAACGTTATCACAAATCTTACGATTATCGTAAATGGCTACGTAGCTCAGCTGGTTAGAGCACAGCACTCATAATGCTGGGGTCACAGGTTCGATTCCCGTCGTAGCCACCATTCATTTTCAAATCCAATTGGGGTATCGCCAAGCGGTAAGGCACCGGATTCTGATTCCGGCATTCCCAGGTTCGAATCCTGGTACCCCAGCCATGTTTCTGAAAATCACCATAAATTTTACGATCATTGTAAACGGCTACGTAGCTCAGCTGGTTAGAGCACAGCACTCATAATGCTGGGGTCACAGGTTCGATTCCCGTCGTAGCCACCATTCATTTTCAAACCCAATTGGGGTATCGCCAAGCGGTAAGGCACTAGGTTTTGATCCTGGCATGCCCTGGTTCGAATCCAGGTACCCCAGCCATATCTGTTAATTCTTACCAAAATACCATCTTATTAAAAATCACTTTAATACCAAAACAACTAACCAGCTGTCTAATATCTACAAACTCACTCAACTCAACAGCCCAACAGAATTTCAGTAATACACAAATTTGAACCACGATCCTCTATCAGCAATATGCTGTAGTAGATTACTTGCACGAGTCCCAAATTGGGACTAACATCTCTTTCTGAAAATAATATCCGTTGCATCACTCAAGACTTTTTGGGAAAAGCCCCCCGATGCAGAACAACCACTAAGAGCTTGGTATGATGAAGCCAAAAAAGCCTCTTGGAAAACACCTGCTGAAATTAAAACTCAATACCGCAATGCGAGTATCCTGAAAAATAATCGCGTGGTATTCAATATCAAAGGGAATGATTATCGCCTGATAGTTTCCATATTTTATCCCGCAGGTTGGGTATATGTGAAATTCGTCGGCACACACAAACAATACGATGCCATAAATGCCAACACCGTAGAGCCGGAGTGAACAATGAACATTAAACCTATTAGAACAGAACAAGATTATCAAGAAGCGCTAAAAGCCATTGCACCACTGTTCAATAATCAACCTGAAATAGGGACTGCTGAATTTGATTACATGGAAGTTATGGTGCTGCTGATTGAAGCTTATGAAGCAGAACATTATCCAATAGATCCACCAGATCCGATTGAGGCAATTAAGTACAGAATGGAGCTATCAGGGTTAACCATTAAAGATCTGGAACCTGCGATTGGAAAAGCCAACCGTGTATATGAGGTCCTAAATCGTAAGCGTAACCTAACATTAACTATGATCCGGAATTTACACTGCATGTTCGGGATTCCCGCTGATATTCTTATCAAACCAACTAAACTAGCCCCTTAAGGGGCTAGTTTAGTTTTAGGACTGATCCGGTGTAGTTTATCCATCTAGCTATTGATTTAATTTGTTAAAAATAAACGCCACTCACAAACCCAAAGCATATTTCAGTGCGAGATTTTTTATAACACCTGAACGTTGTGCCGCCATCAATGCCAAATTGCGCGCTGTTTTCAGTCCCGGCAAATCACTGCTGAATGCAGTGTGGAAAAGATCCATCCCTGCTTGCATCACCAAATTATCCGGCATCCTACGACGCTGATAACGCATCAAAACTGCCTGAGAATGCCAATCTTCCAGCAATTCTTTGGCATTAGTCAGTACCTTGAGCAAAACATCCACATCTCTATACCCCAAATTCACGCCCTGCCCTGCCAACGGATTAATGGTATGAGCTGCATCACCCAGTAACACCAATCCATCTTGCACATAATGGCTGGCATGATGGCGAACCAAAGGAAATGAACCTGCTGCAATCGGAGTGACTTTACCCAAACGGGCAGGAAACGCCTTAGAAATTTCTCGCTCAAGTTGTACCATCGTCATTGATTGCAATTGACGAATACGTGCAGGAGAATCATACCAAACCAATGAAGCCCACTGATCAAACAGCGGCAAGAAAGCTCTGGGGCCAGAAGGAAAAAATTGCTGCCATGTTGTATCTTGTTGGGGTTGCTCAGTCTTAACCGTTATCAACATACACGACTGCCGATACTGCCATCCTTTGCTGCCAATATTCGCCAATTGACGAACTTGGGAGCGGGCGCCATCTGCACCAATAATCAAATGTGCATCAATTTCCGCACCCTCTGCCAACATTACCCGCCATGTTTTATCCTCGCGTTGACGCTGCATCGATTTCAGAGCCGTAGGACAAAACAGTGTCAGGTTTGGATAACGTTCAAATTCCTGCCACAGAGCCAATTGCAAGATACGGTTTTCCACCATATAGCCCAACTCCGGCAATCCAAGGCTGTTGGCGTCGAAAGTTACATTGGAATCATTCTGTTCCCACGTTTCCAATTTGCGATAAGGGGCACTGCGCATCCGTAATACATTTTTCCACGCACCCAATTGCTTCAATAAATCCACGGAAGCACAACTAATCGCAGATACGCGAATATCAGGTTCACTGCCTGCATCGTAAGGCGCTGGTGACTGGTGTTCCAATAGCGCAACGCGCCAGCCTTCCTGTGCCAATCCCAATGCTGTCGCGGCACCAATCATGCCAGCGCCCACGACAAGGATATCGAATTTTTGTTGTGGATTATTCATACTTATCACGTGATTAACTTGTTGATTAAAATAGTGTACCGGAATTTTCCCTTTCCGGCTGTGAATATCCGGTGTTACAGTCTGGTCACTCGTGCCTCAAATGACTACAATAGCTAACAATATTATGCTAAATACACTATGTGCAATACATTGCGCTTTTCAGTGTTGAAGCATCATTCCACTGGAAACACCGGATACACAAAATGTCGACGATAAAAAAACTGTACATCAAAACCTGGGGCTGTCAGATGAATGAATACGATTCATCCAAGATGGCCGACCTGCTGGAAACCACTCACGGTTATCAGTTAACCGATGTCGCCGAAGAAGCAGATATCTTACTCCTGAATACTTGTTCAATCCGTGAAAAAGCTCAGGAAAAAGTCTTTCACCAACTTGGTCGCTGGAAAGGCTTAAAAGACAAAAACCCCGAGGTCATTATCGGTGTGGGTGGATGCGTAGCCTCTCAGGAAGGGGATTTTATTCGCCAACGTGCACCTAGTGTCGATATTATCTTTGGGCCGCAAACTCTGCATCGTCTGCCTGAAATGATTAACCATGTCAAAGGCACCCGCAGCCCGGTCGTTGATATCAGTTTCCCTGAGATAGAAAAATTCGACCGTCTGCCAGAGCCTCGTGCAGACGGCCCGACTGCATTCGTTTCCATTATGGAAGGCTGTAATAAGTACTGCACATTCTGTGTCGTTCCTTACACCCGTGGAGAAGAAGTCAGCCGTCCTTGTGACGATATTCTGTTTGAAATCGCTCAACTTGCTGCACAGGGCGTGCGTGAAGTTAACCTGCTTGGCCAAAACGTCAATGCCTATCGTGGTGCAACGTTTGATGGAGATATCTGCACATTTGCAGAACTGTTGCGCTTGGTTGCAGCTATTGACGGCATTGACCGTGTTCGCTTCACCACCAGCCATCCAATTGAATTCACTGATGATATCATTGCAGTTTACGAAGATACGCCAGAGTTGGTCAGTTTCCTGCATCTGCCAGTTCAGAGCGGTTCTGACCGCATCCTGACGCTGATGAAACGTGCCCATACTGCGCTGGAATACAAAGGTATTATTCGCCGTCTGCGTAAGGCTCGTCCTGATATTCTGATTAGTTCCGACTTCATCATCGGTTTCCCGGGAGAAACACAGGATGATTTCGAAAAAACCATGAAACTGATCGCCGATGTTAATTTCGACATGAGTTTCAGCTTTATCTACTCAGCACGCCCGGGAACACCTGCGGCCGATTTGCCTGATGATGTAAGTGAAGAAGAGAAAAAACAGCGCCTGTACTTACTCCAACAACGCATTAACCAACATGCCATGAGCTTCAGCCGTGCAATGCTTGGCAGTACACAGCGTATTCTCGTTGAAGGCCCGTCCCGCAAAAATATTATGGAACTTTCCGGCCGTACTGAGAATAACCGCGTGGTTAACTTTGAAGGTGCGCCTGACATGATTGGCAAGTTCGTTGATGTCGAGATTGTTGACGTATACGCCAACTCCCTGCGAGGTAAAGTTATCCGCACTGAAGATGAGATGGATCTTCGTATCCATGAGTCACCTGAATCAGTCATTGCCCGTACACGCAAAGAAGATGAACTCGGCGTTGGCTTTTATCAGCCTTAACAGGCCCTAACATAGAGATAATCAGTGACACAAATCAACCCACAAGTAGCAACCCAAGAAATTTTTCTGGAACCCGCAGATAATCAACGCCTAATGAGCCTGTGTGGACCACTTGATGACAATCTGAAACAACTTGAGCGCCGTTTGGGTATCGAAATCAACCGTCGCGATAATCGTTTCAAACTGGTAGGTAAACCACTGTGTGTGAATGCCGCAGCGGGTATCCTGCGTCATCTTTATGTCGAAACCGCCCCTGTACGCGGCATGATACCGGATCTTGAGCCTGAACAGATTCATCTAGCTATCACCGAAAGCCGCATACTGGAACAGGTAGCAGAAAGTGTGCCTGAATACGGCAAAGCCGTGAGCATCAAAACCAAACGGGGTGTTGTAAAGCCCCGCACGCCCAATCAGGCGCAATATATTGCCAATATCCTTGACCACGACATCACATTCGGGGTTGGGCCGGCGGGAACAGGGAAAACTTATTTGGCTGTCGCTGCTGCTGTTGATGCACTGGAGCGTCAGGAAATCCGCCGTATTCTGCTGACCCGTCCTGCGGTTGAAGCCGGGGAAAAATTGGGTTTCCTGCCCGGTGACCTGAGCCAGAAAGTCGATCCTTATCTGCGCCCGCTTTATGATGCCCTGTTTGAGATGCTGGGATTTGAAAAAGTTGAGAAGCTGATCGAAAGAAACGTTATCGAAGTGGCTCCACTAGCTTATATGCGTGGACGTACCCTCAATGACGCCTTTATTATTCTCGATGAAAGTCAGAATACGACCATCGAACAGATGAAAATGTTTTTAACCCGCATTGGTTTTAATTCCAAGGCGGTTATTACTGGTGACGTGACTCAGATTGATCTGCCAAGAGGGCAGAAATCAGGTCTGAGCCATGCGGTAGAAGTTTTATCTGATGTTGATGAACTGAGCTTTAACTTCTTACATAGTGAAGACGTTGTCCGCCATCCGGTGGTTGCAAAAGTTGTTATCGCCTATGAAGCATGGGAAGCAGCAGAGCAAGAGCGTAAAAAAGCGCTTAATGAAAAACGCAAACAGGAAGCACAATGAGTTCAGCTATATTAGATTTGCAAATTGCATGTGAAAATCCAGAAGGGCTTCCTGATGAAGTCCTGTTCCAACGCTGGTTGGAAGGTGTTCTGCCACAATTTCAGGCGGAGAGTGAGGTGACCATTCGTTTGGTCGATGAGGCAGAAAGCCGCGATTTAAACCTCACTTATCGCGGGAAAGATAAACCAACCAATGTGCTATCCTTCCCATTTGAAGCGCCACCTGAAGTTGAGTTACCCTTACTCGGTGATTTAATTATCTGTCGTCAAGTTGTTGAAAAAGAGGCAGAAGAGCAACAAAAAACTGTCGAGGAACACTGGGCACATATGGTTGTTCACGGCAGCCTTCATCTTCTGGGATATGACCATATCGAAGACGATGAAGCAGAGGAAATGGAATCTCTGGAAACAGAACTTCTGGAAAAAATGGGTTATCCTGATCCCTATCTCATGGAAAAAGAATAACCATAACCAACATTTTTATGTTAAACATTACATTCTACGATTTATTAATGGGGAATTTTCATTAAAACGCCATGAGCGACGACCATCCTTCAAGTAACGATAGCCCTGACCCTAAGAAAGGCTTCTTTGCACTTCTTAATCAGCTTTTTCACGGTGAGCCGAAAAACCGTGATGATTTGGTTGAACTGATCCGTGATTCAGAGCAGAACGACCTGATCGATCCCGACACCCGAGAGATGCTCGAAGGGGTAATGGATATTGCTGACCAACGTGTGCGGGATATTATGATCCCACGCTCACAGATCGTTACCTTAAAACGCAATCAATCTCTGGACGAATGTCTGGATGTTATTATCGATTCGGCCCATTCACGCTTTCCTGTTATCAGTGAAGATAAGGATCACATCGAAGGCATATTAATGGCGAAAGATTTACTGCCATTCATGCGTACGAATACAGAGCCTTTCAGCATTGGTAAAGTGCTTCGTCAAGCTGTTGTTGTGCCGGAAAGTAAACGGGTTGACCGTCTGCTGAAAGAATTCCGTTCTCAACGTTATCATATGGCGATTGTGATCGATGAATTTGGCGGTGTTTCTGGTCTGGTCACAATTGAGGATATTCTTGAACTGATTGTTGGTGAAATAGAAGACGAATACGATGATGATGATGATAACGATATTCGTGCTTTAAGCCGACACTCCTATTCAGTTCGGGCATTGACTCAAATTGAAGATTTTAACGAGGTTTTCGGTACCAATTTCAGCGATGAAGAGGTTGATACCATTGGCGGGCTAGTTATGCAGGCATTCGGGCATCTGCCTTCCCGTGGAGAATCTATTGTCATTAATGGCTATCTTTTCAAAATAGCAATGTCTGATAGCCGTAAGATCATTCAGGTTCATGTAAAAATCCCGGATGATGCTGAAGTTCCTAGCCTTGATAAACCATAATAGGATCTGGATGAACAAAGCCTCATTAATGAATTGCCAGCGGCTACGTGCCGTGCTGGCACTTCTTTTCGGAGCCAGTGGAACACTGGCTTTTTCACCTTTTGATTTCTGGCCTGCCGCTCTCGTTTCTCTTTTCGGCCTGCAAATCCTCACCTTAAACAGGACCAGCCGTCAGGCTTTCTTGATTGGTTTATGTTGGGGGCTTGGCTTATTTGGCAGCGGCGCAAATTGGGTTTATGTCAGTATTGCCGATTTTGGAGGTATGCCAACCGCCATCAATATCTTTCTGGTGCTCCTGCTATCAGCCTATCTTGCCCTTTACCCTGCATTATTCGCCGGCTTACTGAACCGGTTTTTTCCGACTTCCAGTGGTATCAGACTGGTCATTGCCAGCCCCGCGCTTTGGCAATTAACAGAATTCTTGCGTGGCTGGGTATTAACCGGGTTTCCTTGGTTACAATTCGGCTACAGTCAAATTGATGGCCCAATGAAAGTTGTTGCGCCTATTCTGGGTGTGGAAGGCATTACCTTCCTGCTTATGATGATTAGCGGGTTACTGGTTTTTGCTACTGTTCATAAAAAGCTATCATCGGCCATCATTGCCATTATCTTGCTGCTATTGCCATGGCCAATGCGACACTATCAGTGGTATACCCTACAACCGGAAAAAGCCACTAATATCGCACTGGTTCAAGGCAATATTCCCCAAGCCATAAAGTGGGATCCTGCTGCTCTTGGGAAAACGTTGGATATTTATCTGGATAATAGCCGTCCCTTCATTGGCAAGGCACCTATCATCATTTGGCCTGAATCTGCCATTCCAGATACTGAATACAACCAAAGGGCTTTTCTGACCGAACTGGATGCCTCACTGAGAGAACACAATACCAGCTTAATTACCGGTATTGTTGATGCCCGGCCTACGCTGGAAGGTTATAAATTTTACAATAGTATTATTGTATTAGGTGATAAAACGCCTTACCGATATCCGGCCCCAACCCGTTACGACAAACATCACCTCGTACCATTTGGTGAATTTGTCCCGTTGGAATCAGTATTGCGCCCGTTGGCCCCCTTCTTCAATTTGCCAATGTCTTCTTTTAGCCGTGGTAATTACACCCAGCCACAGCTTTCTGTTGCAGGGCACAATATTACTGCGGCTATCTGTTATGAAATCATTTTAGGTGAACAGGTACGTGATAACTTCAAGCCTGATACAGAATTTTTGCTCACCGTTTCTAATGATGCCTGGTTTGGGCGTTCCATTGGCCCGTGGCAACACTTCCAGATGGCTCGGATGCGCGCCCTTGAACTGGGTCGCCCTCTGTTAAGAGGAACAAATAATGGTGTTACAGCAGTGATCAGTCCAAATGGCTCAATTCAAGCTGAAATTCCACAATTTGCCCGGCAGGTATTAGAGTCCAAAGTTACGCCCGCAACAGGAATAACGCCCTATTTTCGCTTCGGAAATTGGCCGATATGGGGATTCAGTGCGCTGTTTTTCATTTTTGCTTTTATGAAAAGACGTCAAAAAATTTAATTTCTCATAAATGAGAAGATATTATTAATGAAAAATCAGGGCATATTTTATGCCCTGATTTTATAAATTTTTTATCTCACTCCACAGACAACTTCAGCAATCTTCCTTAAGCATCACTTTCATCACCAATGTAACGCAAATTTACAACATACATAACCAGTTTTATAACATACAAGCAGAATATTACGCTAAATAGTTCAAAGTGTGAACAGCATTCGATATTATTCACTTTCTAATCACGCATAAATGAAATTGTTTATTTATAGTGCGAGGTAGGTCGCGAAATGAAAACATTATGGTTTCAAAAAAGTAACATTATGAATTATTTTTTTACAGCATATAAACAAAATGATTCAGAAAATCGTTTCTACAAACAATTTTATTCATCTATGTAAAAACACAATTATCTGTAAGAAAGTGTAATTTCACGAAAAATAGCCAGATATAGGAGCTGTATATGCGTAAGTTGATGTTAACCATGATGTTGCTTAGCGCGGTTGGGGCTGCTCATGCTGAGGAATTGACTGGTACACTGAAAAAAATCAAAGATAACGGTATTATCGTTGTTGGGCACAGAGAATCTTCTGTCCCATTCTCTTACTACGATAATCAGCAAAACGTCGTTGGTTATTCCCAAGATTATTCCAATTTGATCGTCGATGCTGTTAAGAAAAAACTGGATATGCCTAACCTACAGGTCAAGCTGATCCCTATTACCTCCCAGAACCGCATTCCCCTGTTACAAAACGGTACATTCGATTTTGAATGTGGGTCTACAACCAACAATTATGAGCGACAGAAGCAAGCAGCATTTTCCAACACTATCTTTTCCGTCGGCACCCGCCTGTTGGCTAAAAAAGATTCTGGTATCAAAGGCTTTGATGATCTGGCAGGAAAAAATGTTGTCGTGACTTCTGGCACAACCTCTGAAATTTTGTTGAACAAACTCAATGATGAGAAGCAAATGAAAATGCGCATCATCAGTGCCAAAGACCATGGTGATTCATTCCGTACTCTGGAATCAGGCCGTGCCGTTGCCTTTATGATGGACGATGCCCTGCTCGCAGGCGAACGTGCAAAAGCGAAGAAACCGGATCAATGGATCATTGTTGGCAAGGCACAATCAGAAGAAGCCTATGGCTGTATGCTGCGCAAAGATGATCCTCAATTCAAGAAATTGATTGATGACGTCATTGTTAAAGTACAAACCTCCGGTGAAGCAGAAAAAATGTTTGATCGCTGGTTCAAAGAGCCAATTCCACCCAAAAATCTGAACCTGAACTTCTCCATGTCAGATGAAATGAGAACCTTGTTTAAGTCACCAAACGATAAGGTATTGAACTAATTAAGGAACTAAAAAATCCTGATTTTATTGGCACGACGGGTCTGAGGTAGTCGTTCCCTACCTCATTTTTTTAGATCGTTTTTAAGTATTACTGCCAACCCCATTTCAGGGAGAACGGTTATGTCTGTTGATTGGAATTGGGGCATCTTTTTACAAGCTGCTCCTTTTGGTAATACCACCTATTTGGGGTGGCTGATTTCCGGGTTTCAAGTCACCATCGCACTTTCCATCTGTGCTTGGCTTATTGCACTTGTTGTCGGGTCTTTGTTTGGTATTCTCCGAACTGTCCCGAATAAATTTCTTTCCGGGCTAGGAGCATGTTACGTTGAACTGTTTCGCAATGTGCCCCTTATTGTCCAGTTTTTTACGTGGTATTTGGTCGTGCCGGAATTCCTGCCCAAAAGCTTAAGCGATTGGTTCAAAATGGAACTGGACCCTAATATTCAATTTTTTATTTCTTCTGTCATTTGTTTGGGATTATTCACTGCCGCCCGCGTATGTGAACAGGTTCGCGCCGCAATTGAGTCACTCCCCAGAGGGCAAAAGGCCGCAGGGTTGGCAATGGGATTAACCCTGCCACAAACCTATCGTTATATTCTGCTGCCAAATGCCTATCGGGTGATCATTCCTCCAATGACTTCAGAAATGCTCAATCTGGTGAAGAACTCAGCTATTGCTTCTACTATCGGGCTGGTTGATATGGCTGCACAAGCCGGGAAACTGCTGGATTACTCAGCACACGCCTATGAATCATTTACGGCGATCACTTTGGCTTATGTGGCTATCAATCTCGTGATCATGCTTGCCATGAGCATACTTGAGAAAAAAGTACGTTTGCCAGGCAATATGGGAGGAAGGTAAATAATGTATCAGTTTGATTGGAGTTCAATTATTCCTAGCCTACCCTTTCTCCTGAATGGATTGATGATAACGGCCAAAATCACCGTGGTAGCCATTATCATTGGAATTGTCTGGGGAACCATTCTGGCAATGATGCGTCTCTCATCCATTAAGATATTGAGCTGGTTTGCCACTCTTTATGTTAATCTCTTTCGCTCAGTTCCGCTGGTGATGGTATTACTCTGGTTCTATCTGATTGTGCCTAACTTATTACAAAATGTTCTAGGTATATCACCAAAAACCGATATCCGTTTAATTTCCGCAATGGTAGCTTTCTCGCTATTTGAGGCCGCTTACTATTCCGAAATCATTCGGGCAGGCATTCAGAGTATTTCCCGTGGGCAATCCTCTGCTGCGTTGGCACTGGGTATGACCCATATGCAGAGCATGCGTCTGATCATCCTGCCACAAGCATTCCGGGCAATGATCCCATTATTGCTAACGCAAGGCATTGTATTATTCCAAGATACATCTCTGGTATATGTACTGAGTCTGGCTGATTTTTTCCGTACAGCAGCGAATATTGGTGAGCGCGACGGCACTCAGATTGAAATGGTTCTGTTTGCCGGCTTTGTTTATTTTGTGATTAGTTTTGCCGCTTCTATGCTGGTTAACTATTTGAAGAAAAGGACTGTTTGATGATTTCCCTGAAAAATGTATCCAAGTGGTATGGCCAATTTCAGGTTCTTACTGACTGCTCAACTGAAGTCAAAAAAGGCGAAGTAGTCGTGGTCTGTGGGCCTTCTGGTTCCGGTAAATCCACGCTGATAAAAACGGTCAATGGCCTTGAACCAGTCCAGCAGGGTGAAATTCTGGTAAATGAAACGAAAGTCAATGATAAGAGCACCAATCTGGCACAGCTACGCTCCAAAGTGGGAATGGTATTCCAACATTTTGAGCTGTTTCCACATCTCTCTATCATTGAAAACCTGACACTGGCCCAAGTTAAGGTGTTAAAACGCGATAAGAAAGCGGCGACTGAAAAAGCATTAAAATTACTGGAACGAGTTGGATTATCCAGTCATGCTAATAAATTCCCCGCACAACTTTCTGGTGGTCAGCAACAGCGGGTTGCCATCGCCCGTGCCCTCTGCATGGACCCTATTGCGATGCTGTTTGATGAGCCAACTTCTGCACTCGACCCCGAAATGATAAATGAGGTGCTGGATGTCATGGTTGAATTGGCAAAAGAAGGTATGACCATGATGGTGGTAACCCATGAGATGGGATTTGCCAAAAAAGTAGCGCATCGCGTTATTTTCATGGATGAGGGAAAAATTGTCGAAGACAGTAAGAAAGAAGATTTCTTTGCTAATCCGAAATCGGAGCGCGCCCGCGATTTTCTGGCAAAAATTTTGCCCTGATTTCTCTTTGTCGGCGGATGGCAACACTATCCGCCGGCCTTAAATTCCATCAAAAATAAGTAATTTTCCACCTTCCGCCTTTAACAAGAGTTGTTGCGCCTATCCCTTATCAGCTATGCTATGGCGTCTTAGATTTCATAAACAACCATGTTCCATAACAACAAGCACGCTAACGGCGTAGCTTTATTACTCACCATAGGATTATCGGTGCCATGCAAGAACAATATCGTCCAGAAGACATAGAACAACAAGTCCAGCTTCACTGGCAAGAGAAGCAAACGTTCAAAGTGACAGAAGACAACAGCAAAGAAAAATACTATTGCCTGTCTATGCTACCTTACCCTTCTGGTCGACTACATATGGGCCATGTCCGTAACTACACTATTGGTGATGTGATTTCCCGCTATCAACGCATGCTAGGTAAAAATGTGTTGCAACCAATCGGTTGGGATGCTTTCGGCCTGCCGGCTGAAGGGGCTGCGGTTAAAAATAACACCGCCCCTGCTCCGTGGACTTATTCCAACATCGAATACATGAAAAACCAGTTGAAAACACTGGGTTTTGGTTATGACTGGGATCGTGAAGTAACGACCTGTGTACCAGAATACTATCGCTGGGAACAGTGGTTCTTCACTAAGTTGTACGAAAAAGGTTTGGTATACAAAAAAACCTCCGCTGTTAACTGGTGTCCACATGACCTGACCGTTCTGGCTAATGAGCAAGTTATTGATGGTTGCTGCTGGCGTTGTGATACCCAAGTGGAACGCAAAGAGATCCCACAATGGTTCATCAAGATCACCGATTATGCGGAAGAGCTGCTGAACGATCTGAATAAGTTGGAAGATTGGCCTGAACAGGTCAAGACTATGCAACGTAACTGGATTGGTCGTTCTGAAGGTGTCGAAATCACTTTTAATGTTGCTGAGAGCCAAGAAAAACTCACCGTTTATACCACTCGCCCAGATACTTTCATGGGTGCAACCTATGTTGCTGTCGCAGCAGGCCATCCTCTGGCAAAACAAGCGGCGGAAAATAATCCGGCACTGGCAGAATTCATCAACGAATGCCGTAATACCAAAGTTGCCGAAGCAGATATGGCAACCATGGAGAAAAAAGGCATGCCAACAGGCATGTTCGTTATTCATCCATTGACCAATGAAAAAATAGCTATTTGGGTTGCTAACTTTGTCCTGATGGAATACGGCACTGGTGCTGTTATGGCAGTTCCTGCCCATGACCAACGTGATTGGGAGTTTGCGACTAAATACAACCTGCCAATGAAAGCCGTTATTCTGGACAACGACGGCAACGAACCCAATATTCAGGACGCAGCCGCTACAGACAAAAATGCACTGGTCAATTCCGGTGAATTCAGCGGGCTGAATAATGAAGAAGGTTTCAATGCCATTGCAGACAAACTGGTTACAATGGGCGTCGGCCAGCGTAAGGTCAATTACCGCCTGCGCGACTGGGGTGTTTCCCGTCAGCGTTATTGGGGCGCGCCAATTCCAATGGCAACACTGGAAGATGGAACCGTTGTTCCTGTCCCAGAAGATCAGTTGCCAGTGATCCTGCCGGAAGATGTTATGATGGATGGCATCACCAGCCCAATTAAGGCTGATCCAGAATGGGCAAAAACGACCATCAACGGTCAATCTGCTCTGCTTGAGACGGATACCTTTGATACCTTCATGGAATCTTCATGGTATTACGCACGTTATACCTGCCCGGATCATGATAAAGGCATGTTAGACCCGGCTGCGGCCAACTACTGGTTGCCAGTGGATCAATACATCGGTGGTATTGAACATGCCATCATGCACCTGATGTACTTCCGCTTCTTCCACAAGCTGTTGCGTGATGCTGGCCTGGTTAATTCTGATGAACCCGCTAAACGCCTGCTGTGCCAAGGCATGGTTCTGGCCGATGCTTTCTATTACACCGGCAACAGTGGCGAAAAAGTCTGGGTATCTCCGGCTGACGCTATTATTGAGCGTGATGAAAAAGGGCGCATTATTAAAGCAACGGATAAAGACGGGCATGAACTGGTTTATACCGGTATGAGCAAAATGTCGAAATCCAAGAACAACGGTATCGATCCACAAACTATGGTCGATAAATACGGTGCTGATACTGTTCGCCTGTTCATGATGTTCGCTGCACCACCAGAGCTGACTCTGGAATGGCAGGAATCTGGCGTAGAAGGTGCTAACCGCTTCCTGAAACGTGTTTGGCGTCTGGTTTATGAACACAGCAATAAAGGGGCAACCCAGCCGCTGGAGATCAGTAGCCTGACTGCGGAACAAAAAGATCTGCGCCGTGATCTCCATAAAACCATTGCGAAAGTCACCGATGATATTGGCCGCCGTCAGGCATTCAATACCGCCGTTGCTGCAATTATGGAGCTGATGAACAAACTGACACGTGCTCCGCAGGAAACTGAGCAGGATCGCGCTCTTATGCAAGAAGCACTGACCACAGTTGTACGTATGCTTTCGCCTATTACCCCACACGCTTGTTTCATCATGTGGAAAGAACTTGGCAATGAAAATGACATTGATGTTGCTGAATGGCCGCAAGCAGATGAGCAAGCAATGGTGGACGATACTAAACTGGTAATCATTCAGATTAATGGTAAAGTTCGTGGCCGCATTACTGTACCGGCAGATGCAGCAAAAGAGTATGTTCAGGAAATGGCGACGCAAGAATACAGTGTGACGAAATATCTTGAAGGCGTCAGTATTCGCAAGGTCATCTATGTGCCAGGTAAATTACTGAACCTGGTCGTTGGTTGATAACAGGAGAGCTCTGTTGTGGGAAAAAATGTAGTGGAAAGAAATAATCTGCGGCATCGTATTTTCACGTTGTTGCTCGGGCTAGCAGTGCTGGTCACCGCTGGCTGCGGTTTTCACCTTCGCGGCACAACGCAAGTACCAAAAGAGCTTCAAACATTGCAATTAAGTTCAGGGGACCCTTACGGGCCTCTGGCACGCTCGGTGCGCCAGCAACTGCGCCTGAACGATGTCAAAATTATTGAACATGGCGATGCTTCAGTGCCTATCCTGAAACTTTTGGGTTCTAATGAAAACAAAGAGACTGTTTCAGTCTTTCAGGATGGTAAAGCAGCCGAACGCCAATTAATTCTGTATGTTGATGCTCAAGTTCTGATGCCGGATGGCAGCACCTATCCATTGCAGGCAAGGGTTGATCGTTCTTTCTTCGATAACCCACTGGAAGCACTGGCAAAAGATGCAGAAAATGAATTGGTTCAACAGGAAATGCGCGAACAGGCTGCCCATCAGCTTATGCGCCAACTGTTAACTGTTCATAGCGCAGAACTTCTGAAAGCTGAAGAAAAACAGAAAGCTGCGACTACACAGAAACAATGATCCGACTTTATCCTGAAAAACTTCTTTCGCAGCTCAATGAAGAGCTGCGAAGCTGCTATCTGCTATGGGGCAATGAGCCATTGCTATTACAGGAAAGTCAGGACAGTGTCCGCAGAGTGGCTGAACAACATGGCTTTATGGAGCATTTCACCTTCGCGTTGGATAACCATACCGATTGGGATGAAATCTTCAGTCTGTGTCAGTCACTGAGTCTGTTTACCAGCCGTCAATCACTCATCCTGTTGCTGCCGGAAAATGGCCCGAATGCCTCAATGTCAGAACGGCTCATCAAGCTATCAGAGTTACTGCATTCAGATATCCTGCTGATACTGCGTGGCCATAAGCTCACTAAAGCGCAGGAAAATAGCCAGTGGTTCAAGTCAATTGGGCAAAATGGCGTATATGTCAGTTGCCTGACTCCAGAGCAAAATCGTCTGCCTCAATGGGTGGCTCAGCGTGCTAAAAACATGGGGCTATCACTGGAAGATGAAGCTAATCAGCTCTTGTGCTATTGCTATGAAGGGAACTTATTGGCACTGGCTCAGGCATTGGAACGCCTTTCCCTGCTCCACCCCGATAATCGGCTGACACTTCTTCGCGTTGAAGAAGCTGTCAACGATGCTGCTCATTTTTCTCCCTATCATTGGGTTGATGCTTTACTGGCAGGAAAAATAAAACGGGCATGGCATGTACTGAAACAACTCCGGCAAGAAGATACTGAAGCTGTCATCCTGCTTCGTACGATACAGCGGGAACTGATGCTGCTGTTAATACTTAAACGCCAGAGTAAAACAGCCCCTTTGAAGACAGCTCCTTTAAAAACACTGTTTGATCAGCACAAAGTTTGGCAAAATCGCCGGCCATTGTTAACAGCCGCATTACAACGCCTGTCACAACAAGACCTGCAATTCGCCATACATTTATTGACCCAGATGGAACTGCGTGTCAAACAGGATTATAGCCAATCCATTTGGGCTGACCTGGAAACGCTTTCCATGCTGTTATGCGGAAAACCATTACCAGAGAGCTTGCTGAATGCTTGATTCTATTGACCTAATAAATACTGATCCAATAAATACCATTGATTCAACAATCGATAAAGGTGCCCCGATTATTCAGGCACTGTTTGGCGGCACATTTGATCCTATCCATTATGGTCATTTGCGTCCTGTGGAAGCACTGGCACGACTAGTGGGACTCAATCAGGTGATTTTATTGCCTAATCACGTTCCACCACATCGCCCTCAACCAGAGGCGAGTGCTCAGCAACGGCTGGAAATGGTTCGTCTGGCTGTACAGGATAACCCGCTATTTACTGTGGATACTCGTGAACTGGAGCGACAAACACCATCTTACACAGTGGAAACATTGAAATCCTTTCGTCAGGAAGCGGGGGAAGAACGCCCGTTGGCATTCATTATCGGGCAGGACTCATTACAAACTATTCATACATGGTATAAATGGGAAGAATTGCTCGATATCTGCCACCTGTTGGTCTGTTCCCGCCCGGGTTATCAGAAGCAATTATCAAGCCCTGAAATGCAGCAATGGCTGGAAAATCACCAAGTTGATACTCCATTTCCATTGAGTCAAAAACCACACGGTTATATTTACTTAGCCGCTACTCCGCTATTAAACATTTCGGCGACAGACATTCGCCAACGTCACCAACAAGGTTTAAGTTGTGATGATCTGCTCCCCCCATCGATACAAAATTATATCGATTCATGGGGACTATATAGGCAATAGATAAGCAATAGCTAAATCATACAACGAATTGCCGCCAAGTTGCTTACTTTTACAGAGATTGGCATGCTATTATTCTGCGTTACTCAACCAATTTTATAAAATAAAGGTGATCCTTTTGCAAGGCACAGAACTACAACAATTTGTTATTGATAAACTTGAAGATTCCAAAGCACAGGATATTGTTTCTATAGACGTTCGTGGAAAATCCAGCATTACTGATTGCATGGTTATCTGCACCGGAACATCAAACCGCCATCTGATGTCTGTGGCAGATAATCTCGTTGATGACTGCCGCGAAGCTGGCATCATGCCTCTGGGTGTTGAAGGGCAAGGGATTTCCGACTGGATAGTCGTGGATCTCGGCGAAATTATGGTTCATGTCATGCAAGAAGACAGCCGTCGCATGTATGAACTGGAAAAACTCTGGAGTTGAGTTTGAAGTTACAACTGATCGCTGTAGGAACAAAGATGCCGGACTGGGTTCAGACCGGCTTCATGGATTACTTGAATCGTTTTCCCAAGGATATGCCTTTTGAGCTGATTGAAGTTCCGGCGGGAAAACGCGGCAAAAACGCAGACATCAAGCGCATTCTGGAAAAGGAAGGCGAACAAATGTTGGCTGCTGTTGGTAAAGGCAATCGCATTGTAACTCTGGATATCCCCGGCTCTCGTTGGGACACTCCTCAATTGGCACAACAGCTTGACCGCTGGAAGCTGGATGGCAGGAATGTCAGTTTACTGATTGGTGGCCCCGAAGGTTTGGCTCCGGCCTGTAAAGCAGCAGCGGAACAAAGTTGGTCACTTTCTCCCCTGACCATGCCACACCCCCTCGTGCGGGTACTGGTTGCAGAGAGCCTTTACCGAGCATGGAGCATCACAACTAATCACCCTTATCATCGGGAATAAATTGGGTAATCTATCACTGTGAATTCTGGCAATGGGATGAAGAAGAAACGAACTCCTTTTCGTGATCATTCGGCTGAATCAGCCCTATTTATACGCCGCGCACTTGTGGCGTTTATAGGTATTATTATTTTAACCGGCATTTTGATTGCTAATCTTTATAATCTCCAGATCACACGCCACGAAGATTACCAAACCCGCTCAAATGGGAACCGCATTAAGCTTGTTCCCATCGCTCCAAGTCGTGGGATCATTTATGACCGTAATGGCACACCATTAGCAACTAACCGAACCATTTACCAGTTAGAGATTGTGCCGCAGAAAGTCACTGATCTTGACAAGACATTAGAAGAATTACGTTCTGTGGTTGGCCTGACTGATGAAGATATTGAAATCTTCAAAAAAGAACGCCAACGCGCACGTCGCTTTACTTCAATTCCACTGAAAACACCACTGGATCAGGTTCAGGTGGCACGGTTTTCTGTCAACCAATACCGTTTTACGGGGTTAGAAATCAAGGGATACCAGCGCCGTTATTATCCTTACGACTCTGCCCTAACCCATGTAATCGGCTATGTTTCTAAAATAAACGATAAAGATGTAGAAAGGCTCGATAAAGAGGGGATTTTGCCTAATTACGCTGCCAGTCATGATATCGGCAAGCTGGGTATTGAGCGTTATTATGAATCTATTTTGCATGGCAAACCCGGCTACGAAGAAGTGGAAGTTAACAATCGTGGCAGAGTCATTCGCCAACTGCACGAACAGCCTCCACAGGCAGGCAAGGATATTTATCTGTCAATCGATCTGGAGCTTCAAACTTACATTGAAAAGATACTGACAACCAGCCGTGCAGGTGTTGTTGTTACCGATCCTCGTACCGGGGAAGTTTTGGCTATGGTATCCAACCCAAGCTACAATCCAAATATGTTTGTTGATGGCATATCGGGCAAAGAGTATAAAACCCTGCTTAACAATCCCAATCGCCCGTTAATTAACCGAGCAACGCAAGGGGCTTATCCACCCGCATCGACGGTAAAACCTTTTATTGCTGTCGCCGCCCTTAGCAGTGATGTCATTACAAAAAACACCACGATAAACGATCCGGGTTGGTGGCAACTGCCGGGATCAGATAAACGTTACCGCGACTGGGTACGCTGGGGACATGGCAAATTGAATGTTCATAAATCGATTGTTGAATCAGCGGATACTTTTTTCTATCAAGTTGCTTACGATATGGGCATTGATAGGTTATCTGAATGGATGACAAAATTTGGCTATGGTCAATTTACGGGCATTGATTTGAAAGAAGAAAACCCGGGCAACATGCCTACCCGTGAATGGAAACTCAAACGCTACAAAAAACCGTGGTATCAAGGCGATACCATTTCTGTTGGCATCGGTCAGGGATACTGGACTGCAACTCCAATGCAGATGGTAAAAGCCCTAATGACATTGATCAATGACGGAAAAGTAAAGACCCCACATTTCTTGATAAGCACTCGCGTAAATGGCGAAATGCAACCTTATCAACCTCCAGCCAGCGAACAGATTGGGGATATCCATTCTGGATACTGGGAAATTGCCAAAGATGGCATGTATGGCGTTGCCAATGCTCCAAATGGTACTGCCCGCAGAGCCTTTGCGGGCACACCATACAAAGCCGCAGCTAAATCAGGTACAGCTCAGGTCTTCAGTTATGAAACTTATAATGCAAACAAACTTGCTGAACATCTACGTGATCATAAGCTGATGATTGCCTTTGCACCTTATGACAACCCAACCGTTGCCATTTCCATCATTCTGGAAAATGGCGGTTCAGGGCCACCTGTCGGCGCTATCGTCCGCCAAATTCTGGATCATATCCTGCTCAAGGATAAGAAAACTGCCTCTCCTGACGCAACCTCAGCGACGACAGGAGCTCAGCCATCCAGAACACAAGCGACCAGAACACAAGCTAATTGAGTAAAGCCATGACAGAATCTCAAAACAAGGTTCCTTTCTGGACCCGAATACATATAGATATTCCACTGCTACTCTGCATTCTGGCAATACTGGCCTATAGTCTTTTCATTATGTGGAGCGCCAGTGGACAAGACATCGATATGATGGAGCGCAAAGTCGGGCAAGTTATTATGGGGATCATAGTGATGATCGTCTTGGCTCAAGTGCCTCCACGCTTATATGAAAATTGGGCTCCTTACCTCTACATTGTATGCGTCATTCTGCTGATTTTAGTTGATGTTTTTGGACAGATTAGTAAAGGGGCACAACGCTGGTTAGACTTGGGTATTGTGCGCTTCCAGCCATCAGAAATTGCCAAAATCGCGGTTCCTCTGATGGTGGCTCGTTTTATGAACCGTGACCTTTGCCCTCCTTCCCTGAAAAACACGGGCATCGCACTATTCCTGACTTTTCTGCCCACTCTTCTGGTGGCAGCTCAACCGGATCTGGGAACGTCCATTCTGGTTGCAGCCTCTGGCATATTTATTCTGTTTCTGGCAGGGATGAACTGGAAATTAATTGGCATTGCAGTTTTACTGGTTGCCTGTTTTATTCCAATATTGTGGTTCTTCCTAATGCACGATTATCAGCGCGACCGCGTTATGATGCTGCTGGATCCTGAAAGTGATCCGCTGGGTAAAGGCTACCACATCATCCAATCCAAGATAGCCATCGGCTCAGGCGGTTTATTCGGAAAAGGTTGGTTGCAAGGCACGCAGTCACAACTTGAATTTCTTCCTGAACGACACACTGACTTTATTTTTGCGGTCTTATCGGAAGAAATGGGGTTAGTAGGCGTTCTTGTTTTGCTCGGACTCTACCTGATAGTCATTATGCGCGGCTTGTATATTGCGGCCAAAGCACAAAATACTTTCGGCCGTGTGATGGCCGGCGGGTTGATACTTATTTTATTTGTTTATGTCTTCGTTAATATTGGCATGGTAAGCGGCATCCTACCCGTGGTCGGCGTCCCTCTGCCTCTGATTAGTTACGGAGGATCAGCATTGATTGTCTTAATGGCAGGATTCGGCATTATTATGTCAATACACACACATCGTAAATTATTATCCAAAAGTTTATGAGGAAGAAGTTTCATGCGTCAACAATGGCTTATACTTAGCATCCTAGCGGTACTGATATCAGGCTGTACAACAACAGACACTAACCGGGCATCTTCCCTTCCCCCTGTCCCAACCCGTGATGTTTTGGGTGCTGAGCCTCAATATGAGCCTTATCATCCAAGCGCCAATCAGGATTATCAGAAGGGTGGGCAAACGTATCGCATAGTGCAAGATCCGGCTAATTTCAGCCAAACAGGTTATGCCAGTTGGTTTGGTGAAGAATCCAATGGAAAGATGACCGCGATTGGTGAACGAGCCAGCCCTTATTCTTTAACGGCGGCCCACCCGACATTGCCTATTCCAAGCTATGTGCGCATCACCAATTTAAGTAATGGCCGCATGATGATTGTCAGGATTAATGATCGAGGCCCTTACAATCAGCCGGGAAAAATCATTGAATTATCACGTGCAGCAGCAGAGCGATTAAACTTGATGCCGCAAAGCAAAGTAAGACTGGATGGCATTCAAGTTGCGCCTGATGGTTCACTCTCTGGTTTAGGTACTGAGGGAGCAACGATTGCCAAACAGAGCTATGCCTTACCTGAAAGACCCAATATTGGTTCTCAGTCATTTATCAAAGCTCCCATAATAAACGACTCCACATCACAGAATATTGTGGAACCATCGGCTGTTGAACAAAACCCTTCTGTTGGTACAGAAAACCAGCCTATTACTCCACCAGCGACAACACCATCGGATTCATCAAAAGAACCGTCCAGTCCTAAAACCCTGTCTGATTCAGTAGCGGCAGGCAGTTATATGGTACAAGTAGGTGCTGTCAGCGCTGAGCAAAAAGCTAAAGAATGGCAACAGTCTTTGAGTCAGCGTTTTAACGTACAAGGCCGTACCACCCAATTTGGCAATGTCTATCGCGTTCAATTGGGGCCGCTTAACAGCCGCCAACAAGCCTTGGAATTACAAAAAAAACTAATGGATCAAATGCATCAATCTTCTTTTATTGTTGCGCCCTGATCCACTATCCCAATTTTGCTATACCCAATGGATTTCAAGGCGTAGGGAAACAACAAGGGAACATTCCCTAAGAGTATGGCTAAGGATGAGTCTGACCAATAAATCGGCAATTTGAAAGACGATGGGTGTATATCAACAGAAATAAATGGCATCATTGCCTGCTGACTGGATTATCTGATTCCTATCAGCAGGCAGATAAAATTGTGGTGAATAAAATACGGGTAAAAAAGTGTAAACCTTCAACTCACCCAATTTTGTTTAATGTCAGCTTTTTTTTCATTTGTTATTATGTCACTTATTATCAATCCCTTTCTCACGGATGTTACCTAATCAATCATGAAATACATAGTTACTTCCCGTTTTATTAAAAATGCCACGTTAGGCATCGCTCTGGCTACCAGCGTTTCTGCGTTCGCCAACACGGATGATAATTTCAGAACAATGATCCCCGGAGTTCCCGAACTAGATTCAGAAGCCTATATTCTGATTGATTACAATTCAGGAAAGGTATTAGCTGAAAAAAATGCTGATGTTCGCCGCGATCCCGCCAGCCTGACCAAAATGATGACCAGTTACGTCATTGGTCAGGCTATCAAATCAGGAAAAATCGGCCCGAATGATACCGTTACCGTAGGTAAAGATGCTTGGGCAACAGGGAACCCGGTATTTAAAGGTTCTTCTTTAATGTTTTTAAAGCCCGGTGATCAGGTCTCTGTTGCCATGCTATCCCGTGGTATCAACCTGCAATCCGGCAATGATGCCTGTGTCGCAATGGCAGACTATGTAGCAGGCAGTCAGGATGCGTTTGTCAGCCTGATGAATAAATACGTACAGAGTTTAGGGCTGCAAAACACGCACTTCCAGACTGTTCATGGTCTGGATGCTAATGGTCAATATAGTTCAGCTCATGATATGGCATTGATTGGGAAAGCTTTAATCCGCGATGTGCCGGATGAATATGCTATCTACAAAGAAAAAGAATTTACTTACAACAATATTCGCCAGCCTAACCGTAACGGCTTGTTGTGGGATAAAAGTTTAAATGTTGACGGCATTAAAACAGGCCATACTAGCGGGGCGGGTTATAACCTCGTTGCTTCTGCAACCGAAGGAAATATGCGCCTGATTTCTGCCGTGATGGGTAGCCCAACGTTCAAAGGGCGTGAAACTGACAGCAAAAAATTACTGACCTGGGGCTTCCGCTTCTTCGAAACAGTTTCACCACTGCAAGTAGGTAAAGAATTTGCATCAGAACCGATTTGGTTCGGTGACACGGATAAAGTACAACTGGGCGTTGATAAAGATGTTTACCTGACGATCCCTCGCGGTCGCCTGAAGGATTTGAAAGCCAGCTACATATTGGATAATACCGAACTGCATGCACCACTCGCCAAAAATCAAGTTGTTGGCACTATTAACTTCCAGCTTGATGGTAAAACCATTGAGCAACGTCCATTGGTTGTGATGCATGAAGTGCAGGAAGGCGGCTTTTTCAGCCGTATGATTGACTATATCCGGCTGATGTTCCACCACTGGTTTGGTTAATCTATTGAAAGTTAGGTATTTAACCCTATATTAATTACATATTGTCAGAAAATTATCACACCACGGCAAATCATCCCCTTTGCCGTGGCAAATACATGAGGAACGCCCATGAAAACAAAATTAAATGAACTGCTTGAGTTCCCCTGCTCATTTACCTATAAAGTGATGGGCTTAGCTCAACCCGAGCTGGTGGATCAAGTTGTTGAAGTAGTTCAGCGCCATGCGCCGGGTGATTACTCTCCAGTCGTAAAACCAAGCAGCAAAGGCAATTACCACTCAGTTTCCATTACTATCAACGCTACGCATATTGAGCAAGTTGAAATACTGTATGAAGAATTGGGTAATCTGGAATTAGTGCGCGTTGTGCTGTAATCGCATCTTTAAAAAACGCTGATTTCTTGGTCAGCGTTTTTTCTGCAATTAATAGAATTTGTTCTTACTTGATTCAGGCGTGGTTATCTCGCGGAGACTTAGCCCAATACGCCATAAAATTAATTAATGTTCGATCTAAATGGCGCTCTTGGAGTAAATAACGACGAAGGTTTTTTACAGCGGATGATTCTGCCGCGACCCAAGCATAAAACAGACTTGTTTTGTTCTCACCTTCTGCCCTTTCCCACAAAGTCCCGTCATTGGAAGTGACTTCAGTTAAGGATTGTTCTTCAATAAACACGGATTCAGGAAGAGTCACGTGTTCGCGTACTGCCTCTAACAAACATTCGCCGTATGTATATCCTTGTTTGGCTTGACGGGGTAACCAAAATACATCGGCAAATTTGAATTGTTCTACATTGAGGCAATCTTCCTGTTCAGGAACTTCAAAAAATGCCTGTACGCCGGGTGGGGTTTCGAGCAGTGATAACTCTTCGAGGATACCCAATGCCGCTGGCAATGCCGTTTCATCGGCAACCAACAACACCTGACCGACTTGAGCTGACGGTTTCCACTCGCAACCATCCGCCCCGTTCATTGTGCTATCATTGATATCTGTTTTTGGTGCAACAATCTGTAAAGGCTCTCCTGGATTAGCCTGCCGTAACCAATTGGATACAGGCGTGTCTCCACCATGTAAAACAAACTCGATATCCATTTCATTGTCTTCCGTACATAGCGCCCTTAATGTGTAAGTTCTCATCCAGGGACGTTCTTCTTTAGGGATAGACATGTAATCACTATACCAATCTTTCCCCTCCTTAACTTTTAATGAAGGGTTCCTTGGCTGAGGAAACAGCAACTTTATGCGTTGATCAGGTGCGTGTCGCTGCATTTTATGCACTTCCGGGCCTTCGAAAACACAGCGTAATATGGATGGTGATATGGTAATCCGCTCTTTCAGGCGCAAGTTAAAAATGGAGTAAGTTGAAGACATAATATTATCGTAACAAACAGGTTTGTTATTCTCGTTATTAATAAAGTGTTATCAACACTAGTTCAAAAGAAAACCAAAATCAATAGATAATGATAACTATTCTCATATTCATTATTAATCGCTATTTTTGCTAAATGAACTAATTTATCCCAACTCTCTACTTCGCCTGACGACGCAACAGCAATAAAGCCAGTAAAAAGAAAATTCACTGTGCTGGTGTAAAAAATAGCTACATCAACAGCTTATCCGGTGGCACAATATAGATAGCCGAATACGGAAAAATCATTCGGCTATCTATTTACCCTCGATTCAAAAACGCCAAAACGCTTTCGAACACAAAATCAGTATTGGGTAAATTTCCAGCCTTCCCAACAACATGGCGGCACACATCATCCATTTCGCTACCGCATCAAGATTACCAAAACCTTGTGCTGTAGCACCATATCCTATACCCATGTTATTGATACAAGCCGCGACAGTGGCAAATGAAGTCACCAAATCATAACCGAGCAGGTTCAATGCCCAGATAAAAAAACAACTGAAAAAAACATAAAGGAAGAAGAAGCCCCAGACAGAACGCAGAACCCGTTCCTGAACCACTGATTTACCAATTTTGATCGTTGAGATTGCATTCGGATGAATGAGTTGGTTAATTTCGCTAACACTCTGCTTTGCCAAGATCATAAAGCGAAGTGCTTTGATACCACCACAGGTTGAGCCTACGCAGCCACCAAAAAAACTGACCGCCAGTAGCATCAGTATGGTATGCGGGGGCCACTGGGCATAATCAGCAGTTGCCAGACCGTTATCTGTCATCATGGAGCTTGTCATGAAAAAACCATGAATGAACGCATCTTTCACACCATACATACCTGAACGGTATAGCTCCAACCAAATAATGCAAACCACGCCTGCCAATACCAACAAAAAGAATTGCAGTTCAGCGTTTTTTAACAGTGGCTTCAGGCTCCTGCGTGTCAGAGCCACGAAATAAAGCGTAAAATTGACTGCCGACAATACTGAGAAAATTCCCCCCACCATTTCAATGGCTGCACTGTCATAATAACCAAGGCTTTCATTGCGGGTTGAAAATCCCCCCAAAGAAACGGTTGAGATACCATGACAAATAGCATCAAACCATGACATACCCGCAGCCCAGAAACTGACCGAACATAATCCCCCCAGCAACAGGTAAACAACCCATAAGCTTTTGGCACTGTCCGCAAGACGCGGGGTTAATCGTTCTTCTTTGAAAGGACCCGGCATTTCTGATTGATAGAGTTTTGCGCCACCAATTCCTAATAATGGCAAGATGGCAACAGCAAGGACAATGACTCCCAGCCCACCGATAAAATTGAGCTGGGCGCGATAATAGAGTACCGAATTAGGCAGTGCAGACACATCATTCAGCACCGTTGCTCCTGTCGTCGTAATGCCTGATATACCTTCAAACATCGCGTCCACAAGGTTAATATTCAGGCTCTTGTCGAGCATAAAAGGCAGGGCGCTGAGTAACGAAAACAGCAACCAAAATAACACAATGATAAGAAACCCATCTTGTGTGCTGGGTTGCGCTTTGGTTTTACGAGTGAAATACCAGCCAGCTCCCCCAACAGTCAATCCAATGACCAATGTTTCAAAAAAAGCAAAAACACTTTTTTCCTTATAAAACAGAGCCACGAAAATAGGCAGCAGCATCGAGAGACTGTAAAGGAGCACCAGAAAACTACAAAGATGCCCAACAATTAAAAGTTGGTTTTTTTTGACCATCTGTTAGCTCAAACAGAGATTAAAGGGAAAATCATCAAAATATATAACCATGATAATACAAAATAAAAATATATTCGTCTAATTAACAATATTATTGCTTTAAGGCATTCTCAAACTGGTGGGAATCATCTTAGGGCGTTATACTGGCGGGCACTTTTTGTTAACGAATGATGACGTCCCATTGCAACATAACACCGTTATTTTACGCCAGTTAGGTATTCAGCCTTACGAGCCGGTTTCTGATGCCATGCACCAGTTCACTGAGCAGCGTACTGCGGAAACACCTGACGAAATTTGGCTTGTCCAACATGAGAAAGTATTTACACAAGGCCAAGCCGGTAAAGCTGAGCATGTACTTGCGCCAGGAGATATCCCTGTTATCCAATCGGATAGAGGTGGTCAAGTCACCTATCATGGCCCAGGTCAACAGGTTATGTATGTTTTAATTGATTTGAAACGCTCAAAAATTGGAGTTCGCCAATTGGTCACTTCAATTGAAAATACAGTGATCGAAACTCTGGCTCATTTTGGTGTAGAAGCATATGCCCGCCCGGATGCTCCCGGAGTTTATGTCTCAGGCAACAAAATATGTTCCCTTGGGTTGCGTATCCGTAAAGGATGCTCTTTCCACGGCCTGGCACTGAATATTGCAATGGACTTACAGCCGTTTTTCCGCATTAATCCGTGCGGTTATGCTGGCATGCAAATGATCCAACTCTGTGACTTTGTCACAGGAGTGACCATTGAAGATGTACAACCCGTTCTGGTGGAAAAATTCTGTCAGATCTTGGGATTTCAACTCATCGATGAAAGATGATATAATTTTTTAACATTTTTCAAAAAAATTTGAATGGATTTATTGCCTCGATCGCCTTGTCATACACATCAGGCAGTAAGTCAAAATCTGAAGAATATAACTGGAACCGGCACGATTATGAGTAAACCAATTCAGATGGAACGCGGTGTCAAATACCGCGACGCAGACAAGATGGCTTTGATCCCTGTGAAGACAGTTGCCACAGAACGTGAAGCACTCTTGCGCAAACCTGAGTGGATGAAAATCAAACTTCCTGCGGATTCCAGCCGCATTCAGGGTATCAAAGCTGCAATGCGCAAAAATGGATTGCATTCCGTCTGTGAAGAAGCTTCCTGCCCTAACCTTGCTGAGTGTTTTAACCACGGAACCGCCACCTTTATGATCCTTGGCGCCATCTGTACCCGTCGCTGCCCATTCTGTGACGTAGCACATGGTCGCCCGAATACACCTGATGCGGATGAACCCATTAAACTCGCGCAAACCATTAAAGACATGGGATTACGTTATGTTGTTATCACTTCCGTTGATCGTGATGACCTGCGTGATGGCGGTGCACAACATTTTGCTGACTGTATCGCCGCTATTCGTGAAAAAAATCCTTCAATTAGAATCGAAACTTTGGTACCAGATTTCCGCGGTCGCATGGATCGGGCACTGGAAATCCTGACCGCAACGCCACCCGATGTATTCAACCATAATCTGGAAAACGTACCACGGGTTTATCGTCAGGTTCGTCCGGGCGCTAACTATGAATGGTCATTGAAACTACTGGAAAAATTCAAGGAAGCTCACCCTGATATCCCGACTAAATCAGGTCTGATGGTGGGATTGGGCGAAACCAATGAAGAAATTTTAGAAGTTATGCGTGATTTGCGTCGTCATGGTGTCACCATGCTGACTTTGGGGCAATATTTACAGCCAAGCCGCCATCACCTACCAGTCCAGCGTTATGTAAGTCCGGCTGAATTTGAAGAAATGAAAGAAGCAGCATTAGAAATGGGCTTTACCCATGCAGCTTGTGGCCCATTTGTTCGTTCTTCTTACCATGCCGATTTGCAGGCCAAAGGTATGGAAGTCAAATAATCTATTGCCATCACCAATGATAAATATTGTATTTGCTGTATTTATCGGTGGTGGCTTAGGTAGCGTGTTACGCTGGCTCATCGGCCTCCGCCTAAACACCCCTTCCTCCCCAATTGCCGTTGGTACGCTGACGGCTAATTGCATCGGCGCATTTATCATTGGATTAGGGCTGGCTTATTTCAATAAAGCGACGCACCTTGATCCTGTTTGGAAATTAATGCTCACCACGGGCTTCTGTGGCGGCCTGACGACCTTCTCTACCTTCTCCGCTGAAGTGGTTTATCTGTTACAGGCAGGAAAGATAAGCTGGGCACTGCTGACTGTGCTGGCAAATGTGATAGGCTCGTTACTGATGACAGGGCTTGCTTTTGCAGTTATGAACAAACTTTAATGCCCTGCTAAAATTCAGCACTGACAAAAGATAAAAAAAACCCGTTGCTAAGAACGGGTTTTAAGAATACGGGGTTGAAATTAGATTGCGACAACGTTCGCAGCAGATGGACCTTTTTCACCCTCAGTAATATCAAACTCTACTTGTTGACCTTCGGTCAGAGTTTTGAATCCGTTGGACTGAATGGCGGAAAAGTGCACAAAAACATCTTTGCTACCATCTTCTGGAGTGATAAAACCGAACCCTTTGGATTCATTAAACCACTTAACGTTACCTTTAATTTTTGACATCAAACTTACCTTTAATAATAAAGACACAAACATAGCGTCACGTACAGTACAACAAATAATATAGTCTATTGTCTGTAACATAGATCACGAAATATATACAAAATGCAAAAAAACGTACTTTTCGTTTAGTTACATTGACTGATTTTATACGCCAATAGTGATTTCACAAATAAATTAGCGTCTTATTTCAGCTTTGTTTACTTTTCGTCTTTCTACCTTTTTCGTGTTCCAGCAGCCATCCTTTGATATCCAACCCGCCAGTATAACCAACTAGCTTACCATCATGACCAATTACTCTATGGCAAGGTACAATCAATGAAATTGGATTGCGTGAATTTGCCATGCCAACCGCACGACAATAATTTACTGAACCCAACGTTAGTGCCAATTGTTTATAACTCCACATCTCACCATAAGGAATGTTGCATAGCTGCTGCCAGACTCGTTTCTGGAATTCAGTTCCCCGCATACTTAAAGGGACTGTAAACGTCAGCCGCTTTCCTTTGAAATATTCCTGTAACTCTTTTGCACACTGCTTAGTAATCACATTCTTAGATTCTAATTCTTTCTTTTCATTAACGAAATAAATGCTCGTTACTCCTTCATCATCCGCAGTGATATGTACATAAGGCTTGGGAAATCCTTCTGGAGTATTCAGGTAATGATGGTACATAAACTACCTCCATTTAATTTATTATCGAAAATTTCAGTACTAGCCTAAATCCCTCGTTCATCCATTTGCAATGATGAATTCGGTTACACATCTGACAATTTGATAAAGAAACCATCGCGCCCTCTGACAATTAAAATTATGGCTCTGCCAATAAGTTATGACACCTTATTTTTAATGCCGATCATTTAAAAAAGCTAAAAACACCACATATAGATAAAATATTATTAATCAACACTATATATAGCAGTGATTTCAAAAATGAATTATCTCAATACAATACACAAGTGTTAGTTTTTATTATTGTTAATAATATATACCACCAAGAAATTTTACTAGAAGCGTTATCATTTATGGCAAACACTGTGGTATAAAACCAATAGATTGTAGTAAATAAACTCACCCAGCCAAACAACAAATGAATGACGAAAGGCATACACTACACAGTTCGCCATGAATCAATGATGCGAAAAACCTTGCTATATCTAGCTATTAAAAGCTTTCACAGCAAAATAGGATGTGATGAAAATTATTCATTTCTGAAGTGAACCTCTGCCTCCTGCATGCTCCTTTTTTCTGCATCCTACTGTTTTTTAAAGCGTTAGTTTTTTGTCATAATAGCTAATGACAGTCATTGCCTTCACTTAGTGGGGAGCGTCTTTTTCAACGGCACTGCGACTTGATGTTTATCAATGATTGAATATTAAATTCAACTTCAGAACTTCTCAGGTAATAAAACATAGCCAGTGACAAGTATTATCATTATCCATCACATTGTTATAGCAATATTTATCTGACAGAAAATACTATTTTCAACTTTATGCTATAGTTATATTGAATAAACCTTATGAATAACATGATTATCAGAAATCAGGGTTCAATATCATCACTTAAAATCTTAGATAACCTCCGTCCTATAAAAACAATAACTCAAAAAATCAATAAGATAAACATGAACAAATATTTAATTAAGATAACTTATACAGTTAATTTTTAAATTTAATGAAAAACAAAAAACAAACCAATTAAATATGATCCACACCATCAAGTCATATTAAAAACTATCACGTCACGGACGGAAAAACCAATTAAATAACAAAAAGATATAAAAACCCCACCAGATTAATTTTTCACCTCAAAAAACCTTAATCAAATTGATATATAGCCTTCCTTATGAATTCAGTAATCTCTCATAAGAAAAGTCAATTATTTATTAATAAATTCAGATAATGTGTTGTCCGTTTATTTCGATATGTTAGGGTATGTATTGGAAAAAATAGCATTGGAGCAATCAGACACAATATATCATCAACAACAGGAAAATATTTTCACATGACCATTAAACTTGAAATTAAGAACCTTTATAAAATATTCGGTGATCCTCCTGAACCAGCTTTTAAGTTATTATCTTCTGGCCTCAGTAAAGAGCAAATATTTGAAAAAACAGGATTAACCGTCGGTGTGCAGGATGCCAATCTGGCTATTGAAGAAGGCGAAATATTTGTGATCATGGGATTATCTGGTTCAGGTAAGTCCACACTAGTACGTCTTCTCAATCGCCTGATAAAGCCAACTAAAGGTCAGGTACTCATCGATGGCGAAGATATCTCAACCATGACAGAAACCCAGTTACGCAGCGTTCGACGTAGTAAAATCAGTATGGTTTTCCAATCATTTGCACTCATGCCGCATTTGAATGTTTTGGAAAATACTGCATTTGGAATGGAGCTTGCCGGTATTCCCAAAGCAAAGCGCCATCAAAAAGCACTTGAAACGCTGAAACAAGTGAATTTGGAAAATTACGCTCTGTCATATCCCGACGAACTTTCTGGCGGTATGCAACAACGCATTGGACTAGCCAGAGCATTAGCCAACAACCCCGATATTTTGTTAATGGATGAGGCGTTCTCAGCCCTCGATCCCCTGATCCGTACCGAAATGCAAGATGAATTATTGCGCCTACAGGGAGAGCAACAACGCACTATTGTTTTCATTTCCCATGACTTAGATGAAGCGATGCGTATTGGCAATCGTATTGCTATCATGCAAGGGGGTATCATTGTACAAGTGGGCACACCTGATGAAATCCTGAATAATCCTGCGAATGATTATGTCAGGGCTTTCTTCCGTGGCGTAGACATCAGCCATGTGTTCTCAGCAAAAGACATTGCCCGCCGCCGACCAGAATCTCTACTCTATATCACCGCAGGTTTCGGCCCCCGCTCAGCTCTGAAAGTGTTGGATGACGAAGATAGAAGTTATGGCTATCTGATCGAAAAGGGCCAGAAGTTTATTGGAGTGGTATCTGTCAATTCCCTACAGCAGGCATTGGCAGAAGAAAAAACCATCGAGCAGGCCATATTGGAAAAACCAGCTGCTGTCTCGGCAGAAACTCCACTGAATGAATTGATATCCACCGTGGTGCAATCTCCCTGTGCAGTTCCTGTTATTGGAGATAATGGCCGTTATTTAGGCGTTATTTCCAAAGGAATTTTGTTACAAGCCTTAGATAAAGAGGCTCCCAATGAAAAATAATCCTCCACAAATAAACACTGATCCGACAATCGTCAGTGATCCTTGGATGGATACTGCCACTGCCTCTCCATCAGGGAACTATGACTGGCTAAATACAACCAGCGATATCCCGCCAGAGCACTTTAATATCATGTCACCTTTTCAGCACAAACTCATTCCGTTTGATTCATGGGTGACCAATATTATCGATTGGATTGTTGTGCATTTCCGACCTGTGTTTCAGGCAATCCGCGTTCCCGTCGATTTTATCCTCAATGGTTTTGAACAATTCCTGATCACAACACCAGCCCCCATTACCATTGTATTTTTTGCATTTCTGGCATGGCAGCTCGCCGGAGCAAAAATGGGAGGTATTTCCTTCATTTCACTGATGTTCATTGGGGCAATTGGAGCATGGTCAGAAGCCATGATAACCATGGCATTGGTACTTACCGCCCTGCTGTTCTGTATTCTGCTCGGGCTGCCTCTCGGGATCTGGTTAGCTCGCAATGATCGGGTTGCCAACATGATTCGTCCCTTGCTGGATGCTATGCAGACAACACCCGCTTTTGTTTATCTGATCCCAATCGTGATGTTATTTGGCATCGGTAATGTGCCTGGCGTCATGGTGACTATCATTTTTGCTTTACCTCCCATGATTCGGCTGACCATTCTGGGAATCAAACAGGTTCCCGATGATTTGATTGAAGCCGCCAAATCATTTGGTGCAAGCCCACGGCAAATGTTGTTCAAAGTTCAGCTTCCTCAAGCCATGCCTACAATTATGGCTGGTGTGAACCAAACATTGATGTTAGCACTTTCCATGGTTGTCATTTCTTCTATGATAGCAGTGGGCGGCTTGGGGCAGATGGTTTTGCGCGGTATTGGCCGCCTTGATATAGGGCTGGCATCTGTTGGAGGCGTGGGAATTGTCATTCTCGCCATTATCCTTGACCGCCTAACCCAATCTCTGGGAAAAAATACCCGTGCCAGAAAAAGCCATTGGTATCATTCAGGGCCGATAGGATTACTGAACCTACTATTATCCTCAGCCAAACAAAAAATTTCTTACCCTAAAAATCCACAAAAAATGATATCTGGTCCGACACATAACGGAGGAGATAATCATGCGCAGCATGATAGCTTTATGCAAAAAGATCATAAATAAGGGAGCAGTCTTAGGCGTAATCCTGTCAGCATTGATGAGCCTTTCCTTATTTGCGGCTGATCTTCCGGGCAAGGGCATCAGTGTACAGCCACTCCAAAGCACAATCAGTGAAGAAACATTCCAGACATTAATTGTCTGCAAGGCATTGGAAAAACTCGGTTATGATGTCAAACCGATCAAAGAGGTTGATTATAACGTCGCTTATGCTTCCATTGCCTCCGGTGATGCCACATTTATGTCCGTCAATTGGGAGCCGCTTCATAACGCTCAATATAAAGCGGCCGGAGGCGATAATATGTTTTATCGCAAGGGAAAATATGTCGAAAACGCGGTTCAAGGGTATCTCATTGATAAAAAAACAGCAGAACAATACCAAATCACCAATATAGCCCAGTTCAGAGATCCTAAACTTGCTAAGCTGTTTGACAGCAACGGAGATGGCAAAGCAGATTTAACCGGTTGTAATCCTGGTTGGGGGTGTGAAAAAGCGATTAACCGCCAGTTAAAAGCTTATGGATTGAAAAATACCGTGGAACATAACCAAGGAAACTATGCTGCCATGATGGCAGATACCATTGCCCGTTATCGGGAAGGCAAACCGATCCTTTACTATACCTGGACACCTTATTGGGTCAGTGATGTCCTGAAACCCGGAAAAGATGTCATCTGGCTGCAAGTTCCTTTCTCCGCTCTCGGCGATGATGAATCCATTGATACTCAATTACCTAACGGTCATAACTATGGTTTTCCTCCCAGTACCATGCACATCGTGGCAAACAAAGCCTGGGCAGAAAAGAACCCCGCTGCTGCAACACTTTTTGCTGTCATGAAATTACCGGTTGCTGATATCAATGCGCAGAATCAGCGTATGCACAGCATTAAAATTTCTGAAGCTGATATTGAACGTCAGGCTGAAGGCTGGATTAGGGCACACCAGAAAACCGTGGATGACTGGTTAAATGCAGCCAGAAATGCAGCTCATCAAAGCAACTGACTCTCTGTACTTCCGCTATACTGATAGGGCCGTGAAAATATTAACAAAACTTCACGGCTTTCCTCATTTTATCTCAAGTTCCCTCTAATCCCTTTGTTCTAAATAACATTAATTAAATAATTTATACGTTTTACATTTTCACTTTCATCATATTTTGTTAATGTTACTTTATCTATTAACAAAAAATAAAATATGCCATGCAAACACCCGATAAATCCGCACCTGACATACCAGTAGCTGATACCCCTCTCCCCGAAGAACCTCACCCAGGCAGAATTTCTTCATTCAAAGAAGGGATTTTTGATAGTCTCCCTATTGTCATTGGCTATGTTCCCATCTCGTTTGCATTTGGCCTAAGCGCAGTCAAACTGGGTTTTACACCTTTAGAAGCCATATTTTTTTCCTGCGTCATTTATGCAGGGGCCAGCCAGTTTGTAATCACTGCCCTACTCAGCGCAGGAATGTCATTGTGGGTTTCCGCATTAACGGTGATGGCGATGGATATTCGCCATATTCTGTATGGCCCTGCTTTACGCTATCGCATTAAACAACCCTTATCAGAAAAGAAAACCATTATTTGGGCTTTTGGCCTGACAGATGAGGTTTTTGCCGCAGCAACAACTAAATTAATAAAAAACCAGCGCAGTTGGAGTGAAAATTGGATGATCGCCATTGCTCTGTGTTCTTGGCTCTCCTGGGTGTTGGGTACTGTGGCAGGAACTGTATTGGGTAATGGTTATCTGGACTCATATCCAGCAATTGAAGCAGCAATGACGTTTATGCTTCCCGCACTGTTTCTCAGTTTCTTATTAGCCTCCTTCAAAAAACAGAATAGCTACTGTGTTACCGCTGCCTTATTGGGGGCTTTAGTCGGGGTGACACTTTTCTCAATCCCCATCGCCATTCTTGCAGGGATCACGGGAGGCTGTTTAGCAGCCCTTCTGCAAGCCAAAAACGCACAGTTGAGTAAAAGCACATCATATGATTGATAATAAAATACTTCTTATCGGCCTTATTGTGGGCATTGCCAACTTTCTATTCCGCTATCTTCCCCTGCGTTTAGGTGCTAATCGCTCACCTACCGCAAAAGCGGGAAAAATGGGCGTCATACTGGATAGCATTGGCGTTGCATCAATTTGCTCGCTTCTCATCGTCTCAGGTATTCCTGACGTGATAAAAGAACACAATAAATTGATACCAACCCTAATAGGGTGCCTGACTATCTGCTTATGTTTCTATAAAACCAAAAGCATCATCATTTCCACACTATCGGGTGCTGCTGTTTTTGGGATAATATTCAAGGTATTTATGAATTAGGTATCAATATTTAAATAAATATGATGATAATAAATAACTATAATTGCTAAATTTAACTTTTAATATAGTATTTGTAGGGTTTTTAACAGACGTTACTTTACCGGTTGAAACTAATAAGGTATCTAAACAATGGAAAGTTCATTCACTCCCACAGAAGAGTTACTTAATTGCCGTGTTGCACAGCAAAAAAGTTTGCCCTATCAAGAGATATTACTCACTCGCTTGTCAATGCATGTCCAGAGCAAAATTCTGGAAAATCGTAACAACATGCTGAAAGCACAAGGAATCAATGAAACCTTGTTTATGGCTCTGATGATTCTGGATACCAAAGAAAGTCGTAGTATTCAGCCATCAGAACTCAGTGCGGCATTGGGCTCTTCCCGTACAAATGCAACCCGAATTGCAGATGAATTAGAAAAGCAAGGCTGGATAGAAAGAAAGGAGAGCCATAATGATCGCCGTTGCCTCCATCTTCATCTAACCGAAAAAGGTTCAAGTTTCTTGAATGGTTTACTCCCACCCCAGCATGAGTGCCTGGTTAAACTTTGGTCCATTCTCGAACTGGAGGAGCAAAAACAGTTAGAAAAATTGATGAGAAAAGTATTGAATCAATTAGATAATATTGGTGATTGTTTTAATAAGTAATCATCTCTATTTCTGATCAGTTTTGAATCAATAAACATGTTATAGCAACATGACCTAAAAAAACTTTTCCGCTAGCCAGTATCATCAGATACCTCATATGGCTAACTATTATCTTCAGATAATATTTGAATCCATATCGCTCACGCCTCCAGTAGTGTCTACACACTACTGGAGGCGTGTTTAGTGCAGTCATCACAATAATATTAGTGAATAAAAAATACGGAGATTCTCTATGAGTGCTAGTGAGAACATGCAGCTCTCGCCGTCAAATCTAAAAACGAGCCAAAAAAGTAGTAATAAGAAACGGCAGCGCCGCAATATCATTACGTCACTGACGCTACTCTTCCTCACTCTTGGTGTCATTTATACCGTTTACTGGTTTCTCGTTTTACGTCATCACCAAGAAACTGATAATGCCTATGTAACAGGTAACCAAGTACAAATCATGTCGCAAGTTGCGGGAAGTGTGATTACCGTTAATTTTGACAATACTGATTATGTAAAAAGTGGGCATGTCCTGGTACAGCTTGATGCCCGTGACGCTGAATTAGCCTTGAAAAAAGCTGAAAATGAATTGGCGAATACTGTTCGAATCACTCATCAGTGCATGATCGCCAGTAAAGAATATCAAGCAACCATTGAATTGAGAAAAATCGCTCTCAAGAAAGCACAAAGTGACCTTAACCGGAGAGAAGTGCTGGGAGCCAAGGAGATGATCGGCAAAGAAGAGTTGCAACATATGCGTGAAAATGTTTCAACTGCTCAAGCCAAGCTGGATATTGCCATTGCGCAATATAAAAGCAATCAGGCAACTATTTTAGATACTCCATTGGAAAAACAACCTGCTGTTGAAAAAGCCGCGTCTGGTGTTCGTGATGCCTGGCTTGCTTTACAGAGAACCCAGATTGTCAGCCCTGTCGATGGCTATGTTGCACGCCGTAGCGTTCAAGTTGGTTCCCGCATTAATTCAGGGACACCATTAATGGCTATCGTTCCTGCCAGCAATATGTGGGTTGAAGCCAATTTCAAAGAAACCCAGCTTGCAAATATGCGTATCGGGCAACCAGCCACAATCATCAGTGATTTCTATGGCAAGGATGTTGTTTATACGGGCAAAGTTGCAGGTATTGATATGGGAACCGGTAGTGCTTTTTCTTTATTACCGGCACAAAACGCCAGCGGTAACTGGATTAAAGTGGTTCAACGTTTACCCGTCCGAATTGAGATTGATGCTGAACAATTAAAACAGCATCCCCTGCGGATTGGCTTATCAACAGTAGTCAACGTGGATACAGCAAACACCGATGGAACTACGTTGGCAACCACCGAACGCTCTCTTCCTGCCTATCACACAAATGCGTTGACGATAGATATGGCTTCTGCCAACCAAATAGTTACTGACGTCATTAATAGTAACCTAGGAAACCCGATTTAAGGGGAGAGTCATGGGAAACAGAGAACCACTGACAGGCGCGAAACTTGCTCTTCTGACCATTTCACTGGCAATGGCAACTTTCATGCTTGTTCTCGACTCCACTATTGCCAATGTCGCCATACCAACAATTGCGGGTAATTTAGGGGCTTCAATCTCGCAGGGAACATGGGTCATCACTTCTTTTAGTGTCGCAAACGCTATTTCTATACCAATCACGGGTTGGCTGGCAAAGCGCTTTGGTGAAGTGAAACTGTTCCTCTGGGCTACTGCGATTTTTACGCTTGCATCTTGGCTATGTGGTGTTTCCAATAGCCTTGGTATGCTAATTTTATTCCGTATTATCCAAGGACTCGCAGCAGGACCGGTACTTCCTCTTTGCCAAAGTTTGTTACTCAATAATTACCCACCAGTTAAGCGAAACATGGCGTTAGCGCTTTGGTCAGTAATGATAGTTGTTGCGCCTATTTGCGGCCCTATCTTAGGGGGATATATCAGTGACAACTACCAATGGGGATGGATTTTCTTTATTAACATCCCCCTTGGTATCGCTATTATCTTTGCTGTTATGCAAATATTGCGTGGCCGGGAAACAGAGACTGCGATTAATCCAATTGATATTGGAGGATTATTTTTGCTGGTGATTGGCATAGGTTGCCTGCAAACCATGCTCGACCAAGGTAAGGAGCTTGACTGGTTTAATTCTACCGAAATTATAATCCTCACTCTTATTGCAGTGATTGCACTGACGTTCTTAATTATATGGGAACTGACGGATGACCACCCGATTATCGATCTATCGCTGTTTAAGAAGCGTAATTTTTCTATTGGGACATTGAGCATCAGCCTTGGCTTCATGATGTACTTCGGTTCGATTGTCTTGCTGCCACAATTATTGCAAGAAGTTTTCGGCTATACCGCAACGTGGGCTGGTTTTGCGGCTGCGCCTGTCGGGTTGTTGCCGCTGTTGCTTTCCCCGATTATTGGTAAATTTGGGCATAAAATAGATATGCGCTACATCGTGACATTCAGTTTCGTCACTTACACTGCTTGTTTCTATTGGCGGGCATATACATTTGAGCCGGGTATGGATTTTGCCACCGCTGCATGGCCTCAATTTTTTCAGGGACTTGCTATGGCATGTTTCTTTATGCCACTGACAACCATTACCTTATCAGGGCTTGCACCAGAGCAAATGGCTTCGGCTTCCAGCCTGTCAAATTTTACCCGTATATTGGCCGGTTCAATCGGGACATCCCTCACAACCACAATGTGGACACAGCGTGAATCGATACACCATTCAAACCTTACTGAATACATCAATCCATATAACCCGAACTATCAGCAAATTCATCACCAATTAAGTCAGTTAGGCATGAATGATACGCAGATCGCAGCTTATCTGGCAAAACAGATCACCCAACAAGGATTAATTATTTCTGCCAATGAAATCTTTTGGCTGTCAGCAGGCGTGTTCCTTGTTTTGACATTATTAGTTTGGATGGCAAAACCGCCATTTTCTGCGGGGAAACAAGATCAAGGCGGAGCGCATTAAAAAGATTGATTGGCTTTGATAGTAACGGGAGCATCCGCTCCCGTTATGAAAAACATTGGGAATTATTCACCATACCTTCAATTTATCCTCTTTCCGTCATACTGAAATTTCATTCCCATAGCAAAGTTCTCCACATGAATAGACCGTCTAACATAAATGAAATTGGAATATCTTGTTGAAAAACATCGATATTAAAGTAATTTTATTAATAGGTTATTCAATAAGATACGACATAAAGATATACCGAGGGGATAAACGGAAATAAAAAACCTCATCTTTATCGGTGAGGTTTAAACATTTCAGATAAAAAATTTATAGCTGCTCACTAAAGAGTATTTACCAAGTGATTAGCAAATGGAGCAATTGGATTAGTCAAATTATCCGCAAATTTAAAACTCTGAGCGGGGTCAGATAAATCGAGCATCTGACGGTTGTTAGCAATTTGCAGGCGGTTCAAACAACAGCGTTTAATTTCTGGTGTAAACAGTTCATACTGCTTAAACTGTTGACTAAATTCCGGATGCTGAGACTGGTAATCTAAAATACAATGTGCTACAGCTTGCCAGAATTTTTCTTGTGTATATTCTGCCTGCTCATGAAGGATTGCTGCCAAATAACGGAACACGCCATCGAATACATCGGACAGAATCGTTAACGTTTTCATCTCTTCTGGCATATCAACTTTCACCCGACTGGCTTTTTCTGGTAATTCCGTATCCAAATTCATGACCAAAATTTCTTCTGCCAGATCTTTCATAAAAATATATTGTGGAACATGATCTTCCAGCACTATGATGATATTTTCGCCATGTGGCATAAACATCAGATCATAAGCATATAAACAATGGAGTAATGGCACGAAATAGCAATTCAGATAACGATGCACCCATTCATCAACTCGCAATCCTGATGCAGCTATCAAGGCTGGTAAAAACGCCTTTCCATGTTGATCATGATGTAATAACGCTGCCATTGTCATCACATTTTGATTCGGCTCAATCAATTGTAATGGATTTTCTCTCCACAGTGCCGCCATCATTTTCTTATAAGGTGTATCTCCCTGAATAGCCTGTTCGTAGTAGCTATTTCTGAACCCTATGCTGGCTACTTCCCGCAGAATCCGGAAACCACAGCCTTGCAGGACTTTATCTTTTTGCACCAAATCAAACAGCCAATCATTAATACCAGGTGTTGTCGCCATGTAATAAGGCGATAAGCCCCGCATAAATCCCATATTAAGAATCGAGAGAGCCGCTTTAACATAATAACGCTGAGGATGACTACGATTAAACATCGTTCGTATTGATTGCTGTGCCTGATAAACATCCGTTCCTTTACCTAAATACACAAGTTTCCGGGTGGCAATATCATGAGCAAATATAGAAGGCAATTTATTTTGCCATTGCCACGGATGAAAAGGCATGAACAGATATTCTTCTGGATTCAACCCCAAAAGAATAAGCTGATGATTAAATTTATCAATCTCAGATTGCCCCAATTCCTGTTCTAACAGTTGTTCGTAACTGAGTTGTTCAATACAAGCAAAGTGGGCTTTACTCTTATGTGCTGCCAACCACACCAAACGCATATCACAAGCTGATTCAGGACTAAAGTTTTTAAAGTCATCTGCATCAAAACCAATTCGCCCATTATTAGCAACAAAAATGGGATGCCCTTCCATCATTTCTGCCTCAATTGTCTGAAAATCAGCATTGACCAGCTCTTCCACTTTGATACCCGTACGGTGATGCTTAAACGAACTACTATGCAATGTGCTGGTCAGTTCTTCCAGATAAGTCGGCATCACGTTATCACTAATACCCAGTTGCTTTTTGAATTCAATAACAAAATGTATGAAATCCAGCTCAACCCAATCCCCAGCCTGCATTTTTCGTAATGAGTCAGAGTCAATCAACCAGTGATCCAATGCCAATCTACGAGCTCGAAAATAGTAGTTAACTGAGTATTCATGATTATCTAAGCGATAACTGTAATAACCTTCTTGATCCGTTTTTTCTGTCAATTGCTCTGGAAATAATAAACATTCATGGGCAAATTCTGAAATGGCTTTCTTCAAATGCAGACGATTAACTTTCTGCCAAATAGCTGGATGTAAGTGACTGACAAAGCAATGATTCTGATTAGTCAATTCTGCTAATATGTCTGTTTGTAATGCCATTTGATGCTGCTCCCTTGTACAAAATGCCAGCCCGGCAGTTTTGTGTGGCAACTGTACCGTTCTTTCGTAAACAAAACCTGCCCGTAAGTTAAGACGATGAATTTTTTCATTACGCATGTCAGGTTCAACCACAATGCGTTTGATTGCAGAATTACTGAAAATGAATGCAATCACTGTCTGAAAAATTCCCCAAGTGAATTGCCTGATTTTTTGTTCTGGCGGAGCAACCAGAATATGCATTCCCATATCATCAGGACGTGCTGGATAATATTGCCCTATCAGATCCTCTTGCGCACGATAGCATTCCAACAAAAAAGCTGGTTGCCCCTGATATGCACCGATGAAGACGGAATCAGGCTGGCGGATAAGTAGGTCTTGGTAAAAATAGTTTACTTGCTGCTTAGTCTGACCTTGCATTCCCCAATAATAAGCATAATCCCGGTTAACCCAATCAGTAATAACCTCAATATCGTCTGCCAGAACTATCGGACGCAAGGAAAATGTACCCAACTCAGAAACTGTTTTTTCAAATGATGCAGAGATAACAGTAGACATCAGATAACCTCTTCACTAACAACACCAAATTGTTGGAATGCAATACTTTTTTCTATCACATAATATTCAGCACCTGTGATTTCTTGGATCAAACGTGAATTACGATAGCTCGCCATTCCCAAATCGGGTGTCACAAAACCGTGGGTATGCAGTTCAACATTTTGCACGAAGATTTCATTGTTATGGTCAATACTGTAATTTCGTTGAACGTCATAACGCCCTTGCTTATCCCAGCGGATAAGATGTTGTATGCCTTCGATAAAACCAGGCGTTTGATACTGATAACCAGTGGCAAGTACCACTCCTTCCGTAGCCAGAGAAAATTCTGCTTCTTGCTCTTGCTGGAATAAATCCAACACCAGTTTCTTATCTACGCCCTGTTCTTCTGTTATCTGGTGTACTTGTCGTAATTCGCTATTGGTGTACAACGCAACATCCAACTCCCCATTTAGTCGCTTGATGTACATCAAATCAAAAATTTCATTGATAAGTGAATTGTTAATGCCTTTATAAAGCGATTTTTGCGTACGATTCAGTGCATCACGCTTGTTTTCCGGCAAACCGTAGAAATAATCCACATATTCAGGTGACGTCATTTCTAATGTCAGCTTGGTATATTCAAGAGGAAAGAAACGCGGAGAACGTGTTACCCAATTGAGCTGATAGCCATAAATATCAATATCTTGAAGCAAATCGTAAAAAATTTCTGCTGCACTCTGTCCACTTCCTAATACAGTGATAGATTTCTTTTGCTGTAAAGCAACTTTATTTTTTAAATAATTTCCTGATGTCACCATCTGCTCAGTAAAAGGCTTGCAACATTTTGGAATATAAGAGGAAGGCCCTGTTCCCAGCACCAATTTTTTGCAGAAAAACTCATGCTTTTCTTCCGTTAATGTATCTATGCAATGCAAGGTATAAAGAGAAGATATAGCATCATGACTGATATTCTCAACCCGTGTATTAAAACGCAGGTTGGATAACTGTTCGGCTGCCCATTGACAATATTGGTTGTATTCCTTGCGCATCAGGAAAAAACTTTCTCGAATATAGAACGAGTAAATACGCCCTTTCTGCTTGATATAGTTGAGGAAGCTTAATGGATGAGTAGGAGATGCTAATGTCACTAAATCTGCCATAAAGGGTGTCTGCATGGTGGAGTTTTCCAGCATCATGCCCGGATGCCAATCAAAAGCAGGTTTCTGATCAATAAACAAACTGCTCATCTCTTGGATCGGTTGTACCAAACAGGCCAAGCCTAGATTAAATGGGCCAATTCCAATAGCGATAAAATCATAAATCTTGGTTTTCATGGTTACTCCTAATAAATACTAAATGCCACTGATTTGGGAAAGAACAATTATTATTTTCTAGTAAGTTCATCATTGGAAAACGCAAGATCCATCAACAACAAGTTTCCCTGCATAACGATCTCATCCACAATTTCTTGTAAATGCTGTTCGGTTGTTGCTGGATTGAGAAAAGTAAATTTCAGATATTGCCTTCCTTTGATTTTTGTTCCGGCAATAACACAATTCCCTTCTCTAAGTAACGCGTTACGGATATCTGCATTGAGGCGGTCAAGATGAGCATCAGAAAGTGACTGTGACGGCATAAAGCGAAAAACTAACGTACTCAATACTGGTTGGTGAACAAGCTCAAAACAAGAATGCTGTTTCATTAAACGATATGCGGCCTGTGCGGTATCCAGCACTTTGTCAAATGCCTGCCCCAGTTGTTCAGCTCCCATAATCCGCAAAGTCAACCACATTTTTAAGGCATCAAAACGGCGGGTTGTTTGAATACTTTTGTTAACCAGATTTGGCGTGCCTTCCTGAACAGCGCTCAGAGGGTTCAAATACTCTGCATGATAAGTCAGGTGAGAGAAATGCTGCTTATCTTTGACGAAAAAGGCACTGCAACTCACAGGTTGGAAAAAAGATTTGTGGTAATCCACGGTGACAGAATCCGCCAGTTCTATTCCTTGAAGTAGATGTCCATGGCGAGATGAAACTAATAACCCACAACCATAAGCAGCATCAACATGCAGCCATATTCCGTATTGTTTCGCCAGATCAGCAATCATAGGCAATGGATCAATACTGCCAAAATCTGTTGTGCCTGCCGTTGCTACTATGGCAAAAGGAATATTTCCTTCCTCAAGACATTGTTTGATGCCAGCCTCCAACATTTGAGATGACATGCAGAATTCATGATCATGAGGAACCGACATGACCGAGTTATACCCCAACCCCAGTATCGCCGCTGCTTTCTGTGTACTAAAATGGCTGACGGATGAAGAAAATATACGCAATTTATGAAAATCAGCAGGTAAACCATGCAGCTGATTTTTATGCTTTGGATTACGTTGATGACAAAACCAATCCCGCGCCAATAGCATCGCCATTAAATTTGATTGTGTTCCGCCACTGGTAAATATTCCATCAGACTCTTTTCCCAATCCCAGCTTATCCAGCGTCCAATCAAGAATTTTCTGCTCTATTAATGTACCACCAGCGCTTTGATCCCAAGTATCTACTGACGAATTGATGGCGCCTATTATTGTTTCCGCAATCACGGCTGGCAGTACAAGCGGGCAATTAAGGTGAGCTACGTATTTCGGATGATGAAAATAAACAGCTTCCTTAAAATAAAGATGATGTAATTCCTCTAAAACTAGTTCCCAAGAACCCACTGGATTATTTAGATTTATACTTGAAAATAATGATGATAACTCATTAGGAAAAATCCCACCAAAGGGCTTATTTGTCTGTTTTAATATTTTCTTTATCTTAACAATAGCATCCCAAGCGTTTTCTAAATAACGATCAGCATTATCTCCATTAAATAAATGTTGATAAAAACCACTATTTTCTAAAGAACCATACCCCATTGAAGGTGTCTTTTCAGCCAACGGTTCGGCAATAATTTTAGCTTTATCAGGCATTATATGTCCTTAACTTTTATACTCTTTATTTTTCAAGCTCTGATTTTCTATCTGAAACTCGAAATATATTATGCTTCTATATAATTGCTCGACATTATTCTTTAAAACAACCAAATACCTTCATTAATCCATTAAGGCCATTATATATCATCATCCATAATGATTTTTGATTTTATAATAAATAAAAAACTTCTATTTATTCAGTAGATTCAAGAGGACAATCGTGACAATTCCCTACTCCTGGTAGTTTATTTCTTTGGCAGCAACAACGGCGCTGTATGGCATTATTTTTCATAATTACTGTCCGATAAAGCGGGTTATCCCTGCCATCAGGCAGAATTTGCTCAAAGAAAAGATTCTGTATTAATGTATTATATTGTTCTTTATCTATCCTTTCTTTGAAATTCTCTAAGTACCAATGCATTACATAACCAATATTATTCCACAATAAACGTCCATTTATTCCTCGGTACGTTTCAATTTTTTCACACACAGGAATAATATGCCTATCCAACATAGAATGATAACGCTCCAATAAAGATATTGATTCGTCCATCCACGTTAATTGATAATAAACAACATTTGGCCTACCTGTTTCATGAAACTCCACTTGAAACAGCTTATAATCTGTATCAACAGCTCGAGGATATTCTAACAACATTAACATCATTGGTGGAACAACTAATCCAAAATACCATTGTGCCCATAAAGAATAAAGCCCTTTTTGATTTGGTTTTAAATTATTATTACTATAGTATGAATCTTGGTAACGTTTTATCAATAGCAAAAACTCATCTTCACTAGACCATTGATAAAAATTCATACTTCCTGCTGGAGTATTTTCTACATTTATTTTTAATGATGAATTAAAATGTCCAAATGCACCATCAAATAAATCAATTATATCTTCAATGGATATGTCAGATGCCAAATTAATGGAGTCATGATTATTCTTATCAGTCATTTCATATTTTCCTATTTTTCATCCTAAGCTATGGGTCTATATTTAGGAATAATCAATGGCTTGTTAGATTCAGGATCACGAATAATCCGACATGCCAAACCAAATACATCGGTAATATTTTGTACCGTTACAATTTCCTCAGGAACACCTTCTGCATAAACCTGACCATCTTTTATCATAATCAGACGCGAGGCGTAGCGCAGAGCAAGGTTAATATCATGTAAAACCAATACCAGTGTTTTACCTTGCCGATGCAAGCCCTGACAAAGATCAAGCAGTTCAATCTGGTGAGAAATATCCAAATAAGTTGTTGGTTCATCCAACAAAATAATTGGTGTCTGCTGGGCTAATGTCATAGCAAACCAAGCACGCTGACGCTGTCCACCTGACAGTTCACTCACCAATTTATGTGACATGTCCCATAAATCCACCGCCTTCAACGCTTCATTGACCACTCTCTCATCTTCTGCCGACCATTGACGCAGGAAAGATTGATAGGGGTAACGCCCGCGAGAAACAAGCTCATAAATTGTCAGTGCTTCAGTAACGATAGCGCCTTGTGTCAGCAAAGATAACTCACGAGCAACTGATTTAGGCTTATGATGGTGAATATTGGTTCCATCCAGCAAGACTTCCCCACGTTGGGGCTGCATACTGCGGCTGATAGCCCGTAGCAGTGTTGATTTTCCACACCCGTTTGGGCCAATAATGACGCTAAATTCACCATCATGAATGGCAAGGTTAACACCATTAATGATGGTTCTTTTACCGTATGCCAATGAAAGATCATGGGCTTTCAGCCGTGAAGCCATCTCTGGGGAATGATCATCCGATGACATTATCGCGTTCTCCTTAATTCGGAATACAGTAAATACATCAAATAGACTCCACCAACCACAGCCGTAATCACCCCCACTGGTAAACGGGCTGAAGTCGGTAATATCAGAGTCATTAAATCAGAAGCCAGCATTAGCAACGCACCCACCAACGCAGTACAAAACAGTGCAATACCCTTATTTCGCACTAAGCGTCGGGCAATTTGCGGGGCAGACAAAGCGATGAATGCAACTGGCCCTACGACCAATACTGACATGGTGGCAAAAGTTACGGCCAATAATATGCTGACAATCCGAATAAGACGCACAGGTACACCAAGAGTATTAGCCAGATCATCTCCAAAATGGGTGTAATTCAATTGCCTGCCTAACCAAAACAAAGCAGGAATGAAAATGATCATTCCGCTAATTAGTGCAACATTTCGCCAATTTTGACTGGCAAGGTTACCTCTCAATAATGATTTCAGTTGTTGAGCCTGTTCAAGCCGGATATTCGAGGAAGCAAAATCGACAAATGCTGTACACAACGCAGCAATCGCAATTCCCGAAATAATGATCTTGTTAGCCGACATATTTCCGATTCCCGCGCTATTACCGAGATAAACCAACAAGACAGCAAACATAGCACCCAATAGTGCACCCAATGGAACAGGTAATACATCAGGCCAAACAACCATCGCCATTACGATCCCCACGGCTGCTCCACCATTAACGCCGATGATATCCGGGCTGCCAAGTGCATTACGGGTTGTGAGCTGAAAAAGGGAACCGGAAAGTGCCAATGTCATACCCGCACCAATTGCCACTAACGCTCTTGGTAAGCGGATATCCATAAGGATAAATTTCTGATAAGGCGTTTCTGTCAACAGAAAAGGATTATCAATCCCTTCCCTGCCCATCGCTAAAGACAGGTAAAAGAACACCACAATGAGTAGTAAAACAGAAAAAACTACCCTGCTCACTTGCCATGAAGGTGCAAGCAAAACGGCGCTTCCCAGTTTAAATGTTTTCGTTTTTGGTTGCTTAATTGGCGAATGTATCAGTGTCATCATTTATTCCGCCATCATTTTTTGGGCGCGACTTTTCGCAACCAGATAAAGTAGAGGCGCACCGATGCTCGCCGTAATAATGCCAACCATGATTTCTTCTGGCGCTATCAGTAATCGAGCAACTACATCCGATATCAGGAGCAAGCAAGAACCCGCAAGCAGGCAATAAGGTAATAACCAGCGGAAATCACTACCCACCAATGCTCGCATCAAATGAGGGGCAGCCAGACCAACAAACGCAATAGGGCCGGCCATTGCTGTCGCAGCCGCCGCCAGCATTGTCGCACTCAGCAAAGACAATATTCGGGTTCGGGCAACATTTACTCCCAATGAGCCTGCAATCCCTTCGCCAAAAACCATCACATTTAAGGAAGAACTCAAAGAAAGCGTTAATATCACTGCCACCAGCAAATAAGGAATCAGCAAGCTGGCATCACTCAATGACATGGCACTCAATGAACCGATAGTCCAAAAACGATAGCTATCCATCACTTGTGGATTTAATAATATGACACCCTGCACAAGTGCAAACAGACAGATATTGATTGATGCGCCTGTCAAGACCAACCGAGAAAGATGAGTACTGCGTGATCTTCCGCTAAGCAGGTAAAACAAAAGGGTAGACAAACTCGCGCCAATAAACGCAGTCCAAAACCGAGGTATTCCATCTAAAACAGGAATGAAAGAAAAGCAGACCACGGTAGCCGCTGCCCCTGCATTAACACCCAGCAATCCGGGATCACCCAATGGATTGCGCAATAATCCTTGTATCACAGCCCCTGCCAATGCCAGTGCCGCACCAGCCATTAAACCAATCAATGTGCGAGGCTCACGGGAATTGATCACTAAATCGTAATAACTGCCACTATCTCCTAGCCAGTAATGTTGCCAGACTGCTGACAAAGGCAACGATTTTGAGCCTAAACTTAAGCTGGCCATAACACAAAAGCAAGTCAGCACGACCATGAACATCAACCCAAATGTAAGAGCAATTCGCCGTTTAGGGTTCATCATGTTTTGCTGTCTCCTGCTTCAACAATTCCTGTTTTAACAACGGCATAAATTTGGGTAATCCCCAGCGTAAACTAAGTGGCGAACCATAGGACATGGACATCACAATGGACTGATTGGTCAATGGAATATACCCCCCTTGACCAACAGCACGGATAGACCGAAATAAAGGCTGGGCTTCCGTTTCCTGACGTTCTTTTTCATTGGTGTACCACGTGACTAAAATATCAGCGCCATTAAGCAAGTCGGCATTTTCCAGACCAATATTGGCGGAAAAATTACCGAAAGGTGCAGTCAAGGAGTCAGCCAACGGAAATAGAGATAAACCAAGATGTATTAGCGTATCCACACGTGGATCGTTTTTGACGTAGAGCGATAAGGTATTACCGGTCGTTCCTGCTTTAATATAGGCAAAATGATAATGTGCAATATTAGGGATAGTGCTTCCCGCCTGAGTCAGCATGTTATCCAGCTCAGCAATAAGTTTTTCACCTTGCTCTATTTTACCCAACGCTCGTGTCACCAGCTCAATCTGTTGTCGTGGTGTCGTCTGCCAAGGCTTTTCCGGATAAGCAACGACGGGAACAAAATGGGATAAATGCTCATAATGTTCCCTCGTGATACCTGATTGTGTCGCCAAAATTAAATCTGGTTTCAAATTGATGATCTTTTCAATATCCAATTCAGGATACATTTCAATAATGGCAGGTAATTTTGCACCACGCCGCTCTACCTCCTCTCTGAACCATGGCAAATATCCCTCAGCATCGCCGCCCCAGCGATGAGATTCAATGCCAACAGGAATCATGCCCAGATCGAGCAAAATATCTTCAGTACCTGTTCCCAACGCCACAATCCGTTGCGGCGGCTGGTTAATCACCGCTGTACCTAAAGCAGTAGTAATTTTCTTAGGATAATCAGCGTGGTTCATCGGTAAATGTTTTGAAGTTGACGGTTTGTCACAACCAATCAACAAACTTGCCAGCAGTATCAACGGTACGGCAACCAGCATTTTGCAACGTGTCAAAACCATTGCCAGTTACCCTTTACTATTTGTTGTTCAAGAAATTGTTGTTCAAGCGATTGCTGTTCAAATGGATAAAAATACATTGTCGCCGTCCGTGATTTAATTAAAACTGATAACGCAAAGTTGCTTCAACATTCCGCGGTGCACCATAGTAGTACTGGGTATAGCTACCAAATGAGGTGTAGTATTTCTTGTCGAATAAGTTATTCAGATTCACTGTCAGGGAAAGATCTGGCGTGAATTGATAACGTCCCATCAAGTTGACAGTGGCAAAACTACCTTGACCATCCTGACGTACTTTTCCATCAGGCCCGGTAAGATCACGCCATGTTTTACCCTGCCAATTAATACCACCACCCAACGTTAAGTCGTTCATCACACCAGACAAAGTGTAAGTCGTGAACAATTTGAATAAGCGGTTTGGATCTTCTGTATTGGTACGCTTACCACCTGACATAGTCGCGCGGAATTGGGTATAACCCGCATAAATACGCCAGTCATCGGTAATCTGACCACTGACTTCAGCCTCAAAGCCTCGGGTTTTTACCCCATTGATTGCATTATAAACTCTGGCATTCTTTGGAATTTCGGGTGCTTTCGGTTTTCCAGAATTATCATCAACCGTGTAATTATTCTGACGAATTTCGAAAAGTGCCAATGAGTAATCAAGACCGTTATCCAAGGCAACACCTTTCAGACCCAGCTCATAGTTTTCACCGGAGACGGGTTTAAGGAGTTGGTTACTACGGTCAATGCGGCTTTCTGGATCAAAAATTTTAGTATAACTGCCATAAACCGAGAAATCCGGTGTTATGTTGTAAACCAACCCACCATACGGTACGAATTGATCACTATAACTGGCATTTTGTGACGTACCAAAGTTATCACCACGAGTTTTCCAACTGGTGACACGTCCACCAAGGATCAATGTAACTGGATCGGCTAAAGAGAGTTGTGTAACAGCATAACCTGCGGTTTGTTCAATATAGCCATGAGACCCTGTTGTTCTCTGCTTACTCCACGTTGGCTCAGCATAACTCCATGAAGATTTAGTAAAATCTCCTAAATATTTACAGTTATTCCTTTTCCCTGTATTGGCTTGATCGTTTTCATTTGGATTTTTCTCAAGCATACAAGTGGCATAATAGTAATCATTCTGGAAATTTTGTTTCTGGTAGTTCAAACCAAAGCTGGCGTGATGCGTGTGCCCTAATAACCTATAATTACCATTTGCCTGTAAATCGAAATTACGCTGGCGACGAGATCCGTCAATCAACGTCATATTACCCGGATACATCCCTTCATTCGTTGCACGTTCAGGGAAACCGGTCGCCCATAATACTTTTTGATCAAGAGAGTTATTGTCATAAGTAAAGGTACCTTTCACACTCCAGCCATTATCAAATTTGTGTTGCAAGCTGGTAAAAGTCGAAAACGAACGAACTTTGGAGAAGGCCCAATCAGGCGCATAACTGTTACTACGTTTGTAATCAGTTTTACTGCCATCTTTAAAATAAATCGGCAAACCACCAAACATTCCACCGCGGGTATGGTTGATTTGATAATCAGTGCCAATGCTCAGCAAAGTATTTTCTGTTAGATTCGCTTCAAGAATGCCGTAAAAAGGATATTTCTCATGTTTATCACGATCAATAAACGAATTGGAGCGCTCATAAGCAGTAACAAAACGCCCTCTGACAGTTCCGTTTTCATTTAATGGACCAGACAGATCAAGGCTAGTCCGCCACTTATCCCAGAAACCACCACCTAAAGTAGCCTCACCACGAAAATCACTGGTTGGGCGTTTGCGAATCACGTTAACGGCAGCTGAAGGTGTTCCCGGCCCTACCATTAACCCCGCAGCACCACGAACGACTTCAAGGCGATCAATGATGGCGGTATCCAGTAAGTTATCACCATAGTTAAAACGGATGTCGTAAAAAGTAGGTACACCGTCACGCAACATATTTCTGACCGTCATTCCTCTTGAAGAAAAGGTAAAACGATCACTATCAGCCTGGTGAACCGTCATGCCTGTGATGCTATCAATAGCACTCTTAACGCTATCCAGATTTTCATCCACCATACGCTGTTTAGTCATAACACTGACGCTTTGTGGTGTTTCACGTGCAGACAAGTTCAGGCCAGTCGATGTCACCATTGATGACGTGTTATACATGCCCGTATCTTCCGTGATACCTTCATGTTCTACCGATGCAGCCGTTACAACAATCCTATCCTCCTTCCTTTGTGCTTCTTCTGCCATAGCTACATTATTTCCCGCCAAAATAAGCGGAATCATTAGAGAAAGCCGGGTTCTTTTGGTTAAATAATTTAGTTGCAAAATTGGATTAATCCCTCTATTCATCCCGTTACCAAAATAATTTGTTGTTATGTTCACTTTGATGTTTCCCTCACTCGTCTGTCTCAACAGCAACAGAATATTTTTCGCGTAAAGCATGAAGTGGGTTCACTAACGTTCCAGCAAATTTCAGATTTTTCTCGCGATCATCAAGATCTATCATCTGTTGGTTATTCGACATTTGTAGACGATTTAGACAAGTACGCACAAAATCAGGCTTAAATAGATCAAATTTGCGAAATTTCTCTATCTGATGCGGATGTTGTGATTGATACCTATGAACACAATGGGCGACCAATTCCCAAAAACGTAGTTCCGACAATGCAAGATGTTTTTGCAACAACGGGATCAAATAGCGGAAAAAGCAGTCAAATATATCGAGGAAAATGTAGTTTATTTTCATTTCATCCTTGATAGTAACATGCAAGAAATTAATCTCTTCGGGTAGCTCAAGCTCACCATTTAAGATGGCGATTTCTTCACCAATATCTTTCATCAGCATTTTTACTGGTGCATTGTTTTCCAATACCAACATCAGATTTTCGCCATGTGGCATAAAAACCAGATCGTAGGTGAAGAAAGAACGCAATAATGGAGAAAGATACGCATCCAGATAACGTGATACCCAATCTTCAACTGTTAAGTCTGAATCTTGTACCAAAGCAGCGACTACCGAATTGCCTTCTCGATCAACGTGTAATAATGAAGCCATTGTCATTAAGCGTTGATTTTCTTTCAAAATCGTCATTGGGCTTTCACGCCACAATGCGGATAACATTTTTTTATGTGGGTTATCTTTCTTAATAGCTGATTCAAAGTAGTGATTGAAATAACCTATCGCTGCCCGTTCCCGCAATATGGTGAATCCTTTTTCCTGAAAGAAAGCATCTGCTTCTACCAAGTTGCTGAGCCATTCGTTAACTTGTGGAGTCATCACCATACTATGCGGATCTAATCCACGCATAAATCCCATGTTGAGAACTGACAACGCAGTCTTCACATAGTTTTTCTTAGGCTGGCTGATATTAAAAAATGTACGAATAGATTGTTGGGCCAAATAGCGGTCATGACCTTTACCGAGATAAACAATTTCCTGCTTGGCAATATCCGCAGCAAAACTAATGGCGATACGGTGTTTCCATTGCCAAGGATGTAAAGGCATCAGATAATAATCTAACAAATTCAATCCTAATGACTGCATTTGTCGCTCAAACTGTGCAGGCAAGTATTTTTCTAATTCTTCTCCGATTAACTGTGAATAAGAAAGCGAGGATAGTGAAGAGAAAACCGTTTTATTTCGATGTACCGCAATCCAAATTAATGTCACTGGATGGGCACTTTCTGGTGCAAAATCTAAATAGTCATCGGCATCAAAACCAATGCGACCATTATTAGCAATAAATACCGGATGCCCTTCACTCATTGATGTTTCCACCGTCTGATAATCTGCTTGAGTTAAATCCTGTGCAGTCAGCCGATTGTTTTCATATTTAAAGGCATATCCATAGAGCGTACTGGATATTTCATCGAGGTAAATTGGCAGTAATTTATCAGAAATATCCAATAATGGCCGCAACTCAATAATCAATTCAATAGCATCTAAAGGTTGCAATTGATCATGACAAAGTTTAGTTATCGATGCAGCATCAATATCCAAATGATCAAGCTGGTAGGACTGTGCTTGAAAATGATATTGAAATTTATTTATTTCAACAGAATAAGATTGCTCTTTGCCATGATGTACTAGCTTGATGAGTTTTTCATGGCAAAGTTCACGCAATATTTTTGCTACAAGATGTTGGTTGGCGTGTAACCAATTTTCCCTAGTTAAATGGGAGGTCTGATGACCCTGATGAGTATTCAACAAACACATTTAATAAAGCCCTTCATTCATATTCTGCATACTCTTGTTTCCAAAACATGGCCTAACAGAGTGATGCATCTTTATATAAATTCCTGGATATCACTATCCAACTAGTGGGTATTAATTCTGGCTCACGAACATTATGGTATTTCTTTTTTAATTCATGAAATGATAATTAAAATCATTACCATTAACAACCCTAAAAAAGTAAAATATTTAGAGAAATTAGCCACCCTGTTTAATAGAACAGCCTAATAATATGGATAAACCATAAATAACATAAATTTTATATGGGTTATTAAAAACCTCAGAAAATAAAATATGACTAATAATTTACATAAAAACAATTACATATGTAATTATTTAGTTTTATAGAACATTATCCCCATAGGAATAAAAACAGACTCACCAAATTAACGTGTAAAAAATAAGTATCCCCCGGCATAGCCGGGGGTTTTTCATATGCGCCTATAAGGCTTTCTTACCAGCCGCGCCCTAACAGGCGCATCGCAATCTGACATTTGCATTCTATGGATT
>NZ_JBBMXH010000002.1:0-110410 GCF_037996725.1 Xenorhabdus entomophaga | reverse complement strand
ACCACTGGCGACGTTTTATCACTTGGACTCAGGAAACAATGGAATATGAGATCAATACATTATTAGCAGGTTATGGTCACCAATTTGCAATTAATTTCTCTTGAGGACTTATATAATTAAATTGTCTTTCTTAATTAATTTACTAATGAAATGATAGTTTGTTCTTCTTGGATAACAGAGAGAAAACATCAAATAATCAGATTGCTTTTGGCATGGATTATTGAGGGGTGTTTATATTTATTTTCTGAAAATTCATTCACTCTTCACCGTGCGGCAACTTAAAACCTATAGGTTATAGATTTTATCATTTATTTTTTTATTATTTGCAATTAGTTATCAATTTATGGGTGAGTTTTTTCATATTTTTTCATTTGTATTGTTTTTTATTGGGAATAAATTCCTATTTTAGGTGTCTTGTTGGATGGTACGTTTTTAATAAATGGAAGATGTTGTATGGATACTCAGTATAAAATGAGGTTATCTTCCACTTTATAGTCCAAATCTGAATTTGAATGTTCGGCTTAAAATAATGGATAAATATATGCTAAAAAATTTTATTTTGTGAAATAGAAGGCATTTTTAAGATAGTTGTGTCATCTATGAGGTGATAGCCCACTTGAAAAGAAGTGGGCCCAATTTGGAAGAAAATTATTTTGCTGTTATCCAGAAAACGCCGCTGCCATCAAGTGCTGTGAACGTTTTGTGAACATAAATATTATCAGCGTGAGGATCGATGTCCTTGAAGAGGTTAGGGTGTAACCATTTTGCAATGGCTTCTACGGCGATAATATTAAATGGAGTATCATAATATTGATGGTAAATCGCCATGACGCGTTTTTCACGATACGATTTCAAAATCTTAAGCTTGGGGCGCGAGAGCAATTTTTGAAAACGTTTCTCTGATGTTGTCAGATCTCCTGTATAGCCCAGCGGAACTGATTGGCTGTTTGAGTGCACTGTGTCCCAATCTGCTACGGTCATCAGGTAATAATCGGGATTGCTGGTCAGCAATTGCTCCTCGTTAATCTTTCCACCCATGCCTGAAAACCATTTTCTGCCCATATTATCGCCACCCGCAGCAGCAACAAACTCCCCGAAATTATTGGTGGCAAAGGTATTGCAACAATCTTCAGCACCTAACATACCTGCATGACGCTCAATAAAAATGCTGGGGAGCTGTTCCGGAGGTAATGCAGTAATGCGCTCATTAATCATAGATAAGCGATTTTCGTAAAACTGAATGAATTTATTGGCATTCTCTTCCTGCTTAAAAACTTTTCCTAGTAGTTTCATACTGGGAACCGTATTAGACAGGGGATATTGGCGAAAATCGATGAAAATAACAGGGATGCCCATCTTTTCTAATAAGTTAATGGTATTGCTGCTATCCAGTTTGGGTTTCAGTCCGATATCAAAAATAACCAGATCTGGCGAGTAAGTCATGGCTTTTTCGACACTGAAATCACTGGTGTAAGGGTTAGGAAAGACCGGAATGTTCCTTAATTGAGGGAATTTCTTTTCGTAGGCGGTGGCAAGATCAGGCGCTTTTTTCTCCAGTGCATTATCCCACGCAACAATGCCTTTAAGTGGCTCTGAGGGATGTAAAATATTTAGGGCAATAAGTACCCGGCTATCCGCCAGCATGGCTCGTTCAACAGGTGCATTGACTGTGACCGTGCGACCGGCAACATCTTTAACTGTAATTTTTTCTGCCTGAGCATATAACGGTAACGATATGAATAATACAGATAGAAAATATTTTATAGCGTTATGAATAGAAGGCATTTTTTCTCCTTTTGTCATAATTCATCTTCATTCTGGTGCCAATTTTTGATGCCAATGATGAAGAATTAATAAAGACGGCCCACTGATATAACATAAAAACAGTGTCCGGATACTAATTGATTGGCATTTATTTATCGTTAATTCAGAAGGTAATCAATAAGGAAATTATGAATATCCCTGATTTAATAATAAAAATTTTTATTAGAACGACTTACTTGTTCACCATCTGCTATTATTACCCTATCGGTAATAGGCGGGGTTGATCATGAAAAAATTGTTGGCAATTTGTTTATTGGGTGTTGCATTGGTGGGGTGTGATAGTCAACTCAAAATTGATGGAACAAATGAAATAGCGGCAAAAACATCCATTGAGAAAATCAGAGATACTTTACCAGAAGATAAAAAATTACAATTTGATGATTCATTAAATATTACCATGATAAATAGTATCGACTTTGATGATTTGTTCAAGGATAACAAGAACGGGAATATCAAATATGGCGATATTCAAAAGTTAGAACAGCGGTTTTATCAATCCCTTAATGGGAAAACGGCAGATCAGGTTATTGAAGAAGCAGAAAAAATTAAAGCGCATGGTGTGAACAGCAGATAAAGATATTCGTAGCCCACTTATGTTATGGTGATATTGCGCAAGATTGCTTAATAAGGTGCTCTGATTGTGGGGCATCTTGTTGTTTATGTTAGCCCTAATAATATTAATTTTTCTCCACATTGCCGGCAAACGTAGCAACTCTTTCCTTTAAGAACTTTGTTGTGTTGTCTTATTGTTAGCTCATGTTGCTGGCAGTGACAAATGTAAGTGAACATTTTACTGCGGACAGAATTGACTGAAAATTGATGTGTCCGGTTGGCCGGAACTTTAAGCACGGTTTCCATAAAGAAACGCCACTCTTTTCCGTGTGGAGCGACTTTGCCAAACTGATGATAAACCAATAAATGGGCCAGTTCGTGAGGGATCACCTGATCAATAAATGCTTGCTGATTTTCTATCAACAAAACTGGGTTCAGGCGGATTTCCCAATCTTGCAAGCGGGCGCTGCCTGCGATTGTTCCTCTCTGCCGATAGGTTACGTTAGGCTCAGGAAAAGAGTTTTGCAGAAAATCACTTGCCAATGCCAGCTTTTGTCTCATGGTACGCATAACAGCTTGCTGTAAGGAAAGGGGAACTCTGACGGATTTCATCACGGTTACATACTGTATTTTTGTTATGAAATTGATTGTAACTGGCTGACTAATTATAAAAAAACCCGCAGGGTATTTGCGGGTTTTGTAGATTAGCAAAGAATTATTTCAATCCTGCTGCTGAACGCAGAGTTTCTGCTTTATCTGTTGCTTCCCACGGGAATTGTTCACGACCAAAATGACCGTATGCCGCAGTATCACGATAGATTGGGTGCAGAAGATCCAGCATCTTAATCAAACCGTAAGGGCGCAAATCAAAGAATTCACGCACTAATTGAGTCAGTGTTGCAGTTGGCACTTTCTCTGTTCCGAATGTTTCTACCATGATGGATGTTGGTTCTGCAACACCGATGGCATAGGACACCTGGATCTCACAGCGATCAGCCAGACCGGCTGCAACAATATTTTTGGCAACATAACGTGCTGCATAGGCAGCAGAACGGTCAACTTTGGATGGATCTTTACCTGAGAATGCTCCGCCACCATGACGAGCCATACCACCGTAGGTATCTACGATGATCTTACGGCCGGTCAGACCACAGTCACCCATTGGCCCGCCAATAACAAAACGACCCGTTGGATTGATGAAATATTTGGTCATTGGAGTCAGCCATTCAGTTGGCAGCACAGGCTTGATAATTTCATCCATCACGGCTTCTTGCAGCACTTTTTGATCGATATTTTCGGCATGCTGGGTAGAAAGCACAACGGCATCAATACCAACGATTTTGCCGTTATCGTACTGGAATGTGACCTGACTTTTCGCATCAGGGCGTAACCATGGCAGGGTGCCATTTTTACGAACTTCAGCCTGACGCTCAACCAAACGGTGTGCATAAGTGATAGGTGCTGGCATGAAAACATCGGTTTCATTGGTCGCATAGCCAAACATCAAGCCCTGATCACCTGCACCTTGCTCCAGAGGATCTGCGCGATCAACACCCTGATTGATATCAGGAGATTGTTTACCAATTGCACTGATAACGGCGCATGAGCTGGCATCAAAACCCATATCTGAGCTGGTATAGCCGATTTCACGTACTGTACGGCGAGTAATTTCTTCAATATCAACCCAAGCACTGGTAGTGATTTCGCCACCCACCATGACCATGCCAGTTTTAACATAAGTTTCGCAGGCAACACGTGCTTTAGGATCTTGTTCTAAGATTGCATCAAGGACGGCGTCGGAAATTTGATCGGCAATTTTGTCTGGATGTCCTTCTGAAACAGATTCAGAAGTAAAAAGATGTGTTGTCATTATATTTTATTACCTTAAATATAATCTTGGTTTAAGGGCGGATGTTTTACCATCTAGATGGCTATTTTAAGTTACTCTTGCTAAGGTTGCCAGTCTTTTTAATTTTAAATATCTTTAAGGGTGTGACATTTTAGTTTTCATTACTACAAACTATGGGTTTGTTGAGAGCCATTTAAATAAATTTCATTTTGCAATTTTATTGGTTTGAAGGTATAAACTTGCGCGCGTAGCATAAGTCATTTTTGCACTTGAAGTTACAGGCGCTTGCAGGAGATGTACGTGTGTCCTGCTTCTCAATTGAGAAACGGCTTGCGATAGGTGAGCCATGTGGGGTGAATGGGGTTATGAACCATTATCTGCTGATTATTAACGGCCAACAGCCACATTGTGCCATTGATGTATCCACATCTTATTCCTTCCTTTCCGATATGAATTCATTTCGATGTTACCCGCAGTATATAAGCAAGCAGGCAATATCGAGTTGGCATCATATAGTCACACAGTAAGTACATTGTTTAGTTTCTTCTAAACGTTCCTATAATTTTAGAGCATGCTGTTCCCTGACATTTTTTAATGCACAAGATACGCACGATAAAATAGTGCCTTGGGTGATTGACTTTACAGGTGAAGGCAAATCTCGACTCCATGTAAGGAGACTGCCATGAATGATAATATCGCTCGCAAAATGCGCCAGACCTATAACATCGCATACTGGGGCGGCAGCTATTACTATGTCAATGATCTGGGCAATGTTAGTGTTTGTCCAAACCCTGATTTGCCGGAAGCTCAGATTGAGCTTGCCGATTTGGTGAAAAAAGTCCAGGAAGAAAAAAAACAGCTGCGCTTACCGGCGTTGTTTTGTTTTCCCCAGATCTTGCAACATCGTCTGCGTTCCATTAATGCAGCGTTCAGACGTGCGCGTGAATCTTACGGTTATAAAGGAGATTATTTTCTGGTGTATCCGATCAAGGTCAATCAGCATCGCCGTGTTATTGAAACACTGGCAAACGCTGATGAACCTGTTGGATTGGAGGCAGGCTCTAAAGCGGAATTAATGGCAGTATTAGCTCATGCTGGCATGACAGGTACTGTAATTGTCTGTAATGGTTATAAGGATCGCGAATATATTCGTTTGGCGTTGATCGGTGAAAAGCTGGGACACAAAGTGTATCTGGTTATCGAGAAGATGTCTGAAATTGAGATGGTGCTGGAAGAAGCAAAACGTCTCAATGTGATCCCCCGTTTGGGCGTTCGGGCGCGTTTGGCGTCTCAAGGCTCAGGTAAATGGCAGGCCAGCGGCGGTGAAAAATCCAAGTTTGGTCTGGCGGCGTCACAGGTATTGCAATTGGTTGAAACCCTGCGTTCAGCAGGTCGGTTGGACAGTTTACAACTGCTGCATTTCCATTTGGGTTCTCAATTGGCAAATATTCGTGATGTGGCAACCGGTGTGCGTGAATCTGCCCGTTTTTACGTTGAGCTGTCTAAACTGGGTGTTGATATTCAGTGCTTTGACGTTGGCGGTGGTTTGGGTGTTGATTATGAAGGCACGCGCTCTCAGTCAGAATGTTCCGTTAACTACGGCCTGAATGAATACGCGAATAACGTTATCTGGGGAATTGGTGACGCATGTGAAGAGCATGGTTTGCCTCATCCAACCGTTATTACGGAATCCGGTCGCGCATTGACTGCCCACCATACGGTCCTGGTCTCCAATGTCATTGGGGTAGAACATAATGAGTTTACCGAAACAACGCCGCCAGCCGAAGATGCCACACGTCCTCTGACCAGCCTGTGGGAGACATGGTTGGAAATGCAGTCTGACGGCAATCGTCGTTCCCTGCGTGAGTGGCTGCATGACAGCCAGTTTGACCTGCACGAAGTTCATACCCAATATGCCCACGGTATGTTGAGTTTGTCGGAGCGGGCATGGGCAGAAGAACTGTATTTAAATATTTGCCGCCACATTCAGCAGGATCTTGATCCAAGCAACCGTGCTCATCGTCCGATCATTGATGAATTGCAGGAACGCATGGCAGATAAATTCTATGTGAATTTCTCGTTATTCCAGTCGATGCCGGACGCATGGGGAATTGATCAGTTATTCCCTGTCCTGCCAATTGAAGGATTGGATAAGCCTTTGGATCGCCGTGCTGTTCTGCTGGATATTACCTGTGATTCTGACGGTACGATTGATCATTATGTTGACGGCGATGGCGTGGCAACAACGATGCCAATGCCTGCTTATGATCCAGAAAATCCGCCATTGATTGGTTTCTTTATGGTTGGGGCATACCAGGAAATTCTGGGTAATATGCATAATCTGTTTGGCGATACGGCAGCCATTGATGTTTATGTTGCAGAGAATGGTACGGTGACTTATCGGCAGAGCGAAGAAGGTGATTCTGTCGCCAATATGCTCCAATATGTCAAATTGGACCCGCAGGTACTGTTGGCCCACTTCCGTAATCAGGTGAAATCGGCCGATTTGGATGAAAATTTGCAGGAGCAATTCCTGCAAGAGTTTGAAAGCGGCCTGTATGGTTACACTTATTTGGAAGATGAGTAATTTTAATTAGTCATTGAGCTTTATGAATAGTCATTCTTAGTCAGGTATTTTATATAATAACTTGATTTTGAATGGCTATTTTTTTATTCACCATGCTGATAGTGAAGCTTGTTGCATATTTTAATGCTGCTGGTTAGAAATGGATCTATTATTTTGCCGTGCATCTCTCATCCCTCGCGAAACAAAAAGGTAAAAGAACTCATTCCCCGACTGACGGATAACTTCCAAACTTTAAAACCTGCATCTTCAAGTTAATTGCGTATATCTTCGCAAGTACCTTAAGTGCCTGTTTGATATTTTGTGGGGATGAATTTCTCAAAGTTGTGGCAAGCAGAAAACATGTTTAATACTATATGATTAGTCGTTAAACGGAAGATGTTCTGGGGATTTTTCTTGTTTGTACGTGAAAAGTGCGCATTTGTTTCTTTCGTTTTGGATTGATTGCTAACATTTTGTTTTATTTGAATTTAAAATGTTAGCGTATTCGGAAGATTAATCTTCTGGCGTAAATAAGCCTCCGTGCCGCTCGTTATTGCTCACCATTGAATATTGTCAATATTGGGTACTGATAATAGGCTGGTATGGGACTTTTGAGGATATATCATGAGTATTAGCTCCTTAGGAAACCAAATTGATAATTCTTTGGTTTCAAATGCCTTTGGCTTCCTGCGTTTTCCGTTGAACTTTCAACCCTATTCCAGTGATGCGGAATGGGTGATTACCGGCGTTCCTTTTGATATGGCAACATCGGGACGCGCGGGTAGCCGCCACGGGCCGGCTGCCATTCGTCAGGTATCGACTAATCTGGCATGGGAAAGCAGCCGTTGGCCGTGGAACTTTAGCTTACGCAAGCGCCTGAATGTGGTGGATTGCGGGGATCTGGTATTTAACTTCGGTGATGCTCAGGATATGAGCGATAAGTTGCAGGCACATGCTGAAAAGGTGCTGGCATCGGGTAAACGGATGTTGTCTTTCGGTGGTGATCATTTTGTCACTTTGCCACTGTTGCGTGCCCATGCAAAACACTTCGGCAAAATGGCGCTGATCCATTTTGATGCTCATACGGACACTTACCCAAATGGCAGTAAATTTGATCATGGTACGATGTTTTACCATGCCCCAAATGAAGGGCTGATAGATCCTCATCATTCAGTACAAATCGGTATTCGTACTGAGCATGATACCGATAACGGTTTCACGGTGCTGGATGCCGGTCAGGTCAATGATCGCAGTGTTGATGATGTTGTTGAACAGATCAAAGCAGTGGTTGGTGATCTGCCAATTTATCTGACATTCGATATTGATTGCCTTGATCCGGCCTTTGCTCCGGGAACAGGAACGCCGGTTATTGGTGGGTTGACATCAGATCGTGCACTGAAAATAGTGCGTGGCTTGCAGCCGCTGAATATCGTTGGCATGGATGTGGTGGAAGTAGCTCCGGCTTATGATCAATCTGAAATTACGGCGCTGGCTGCTGCTACCATTGGTTTGGAGCTGTTGTATTTACAGGCTTCTAAGAAAGATGTTTAGTGTATTGAACCAATAGGTTATTTGTATCTATTGTAAACTGTTTTTGAAGGCTCACTTTTCATGTGGGCCTTTATTATTTAATTTTGTGACTAAATTTAATTCACAATATATGTCAGCACTTGCTGTCGGGGCATGAGAGCAAAATTTCCATTAAATTGCGAGCCAGCCTGGTACTCATCAGATAAGGTTTGCAGCAGTTTGATGCCCACAGAGTGGTCATTGCAATTAATGGATGTAATTTCAGCCGCATGGAAATCAAAAAAGCGTTTTACATGGGGATGAAGTGCCTTAAAAAGGCTCTCTTTGATGGAGAACGTAAGGGTGAATGCCTGTTCAAAAGATAATGCGCATTCCTTCAATAGAGCCACTTCGTTGTTATTGATGATGCTGGATGAAACGCTTTCGACGATGTCTGATTTAATCTCTTGTTCGATATCCACGCCGATTATCCGGTATTGATCACAATAAGCGGCAAACGCAATAGCACAGTTGGTTGAGTGAGAGATGGAACCACAAATATTGTCAGGCCAGATTGGGGAGCGGTCTTGGGCATTGGTTACCTGAAAATCAGGGTGACCCAAGTTATTTAAAACTTGTCGGGTACAATAGCGGGCTGCCAGATATTCCGCCCGCCGCTTATTAACGGCATTCTGTAATCTGGTCGGATAGGTAATTCCATATTCATCAAATAATGTATCCTGATAGCAAGCCTGATCAAAATAGGTCTGCATGACTTGAATGTCAGGATGTTCTGATAGTATTCCCGTTTGTATTTCCTTGAAAAAATTATTATTTATGGTAGTGGTTTGGGCTGGGGTAAAAGTGATTTTTTTCATCATGGTTTTTTTATTGTTAACTGTAATTATCAGATAGTGGATTATTCGAAAATGGTAATTGCCTGATTTTGCCATATTTTAGTTTTAGTTCACTAATGCGCTGACTCTTTTTATACTCTGCCTTGTTATCATTTTTAAAAAAGAGGTTAATGTGGAAATATTAGTGACAGGTGGAATGGGATATATCGGTAGCCATACTTGTGTTCAAATGCTTGAAGCAGGAATGACGCCGATCATCATTGATAATCTGTGCAATGCCAATCGTGAAGTATTGGCGCGAATTGAGGTATTGACTGGCGTTAAGCCCCTGTTTTATGAGGGGGATATTCGTGATGAATCATTCCTTGATGCCATTTTCGCCCGCCATCAAATTCAGTCGGTTATTCACTTTGCCGGTTTGAAAGCGGTTGGTGAATCTGTCGCTAAACCTATCGAATATTATGACAACAATGTCAATGGAACGTTGGTACTGGTGCGCAGCATGCACAAAGCGGGCGTAAAAAGCATCATTTTCAGTTCATCCGCAACGGTATATGGCGATCCTGATATCGTACCGATCACTGAACAATCCGCTGTAGGAAATACGACGAATCCTTATGGCACCAGCAAGTATATGGTGGAGCGCTGCTTGTCTGACCTTCATCATGCAGAAAATGATTGGTCTGTGGTGTTATTACGTTATTTCAATCCGGTTGGTGCTCATCCGTCAGGTATGATGGGCGAAGATCCCCAAGGTATTCCGAACAACTTAATGCCTTATATTGCTCAGGTTGCGGTAGGCCGTCGGGAAAAATTGTCTGTTTATGGAAATGATTATCTGACTTCTGACGGTACAGGAGTGCGTGATTATATTCATGTGATGGATTTGGCTGATGGACATATTGCTGCACTCAATGCTGTTGGCAAGAAATCAGGCTTGCATATCTACAATCTGGGAACAGGAAAAGGCACGAGCGTGCTGGAAATGGTAGACGCTTTCAGCAATGCGTGTGGCAAAGCAGTTCCTTATGAAATCTGTCCCCGTCGTCCGGGGGATATTGCCGAGTGTTGGTCAAGCCCAGAAAAAGCCGAGCGTGAGTTGGGCTGGAAAGCAAATCGCACCATCGTGGAAATGACCGCGGATGCGTGGCGCTGGCAGTCCCAAAATCCCAGTGGTTATAGTGTGAAATAACAAAAAGTGTGAAATAACAGAAAACGCCGGCTCTCGGTGGCGTGGTGAAGAGAAAGAGAATCCAATGATGCCAAAGATACAGTTCAATCCCGTTGATTGTCCACATAGGCGATATAACCCTTTGACGGGTCAATGGATTATTGTCTCACCACACAGGGCCGGGCGGCCGTGGAGTGGCATTGATGAAAAGCCACTCCACGTTGAATTGCCGAATTACGATGAACACTGTTTTTTATGCCCGAATAACATCCGGGCTTCCGGTGATAGCAATCCAAATTATCAAGGTGTCTATGTCTTTCAGAATGATTATGCCGCCTTATTACCGGAATCTTTTGATATCACTTCTGCTGATAACCCGCTATTTAAAATTGAACCAGTGAGTGGTGTTTGCCGGGTACTCTGTTTTTCTCCGGATCACAGCAAAACATTGCCGGAACTGCCATTGGAACAGATCCGTCATGTCATTGACGCGTGGAATTCACAAATTGAAGAACTGAGCCAACGTTATATTTGGGTTCAGGTTTTTGAGAATAAAGGGGAAATGATGGGATGTTCTCAGCCACACCCCCACGGGCAGATTTGGGCCAGTGATTTTTTGCCTGATGAATTAGTACGTAAGGATGAATTGTTGCAACAATATTATCGCCAGCAAGGTACTAACTTATTGCTGGATTATATTGAAGCGGAGATGAAAGAGGGCTTGCGTTCTGTTGTGGAGACAGAGCACTGGCTGGCGGTTGTGCCTTATTGGGCGATGTGGCCGTTTGAAACCATGTTATTGCCGAAAAGTCATGTTCGTCGCATGAATGAATTAACAGAGGTTCAACGTGATGATTTAGCGGTGGCGATTAAAAAACTGACCAGCCGGTATGACAATCTGTTTCAATGCAATTTTCCCTATTCAATGGGCTGGCATTTTGCCCCTTTCTTCAACCATCAGTGTGACACCAGCCTTGAAATTAAAGAACGCGATATTGAACATTGGCAGTTACATGCGTTGTTCTACCCGCCGTTACTGCGTTCAGCCACTGTCCGTAAGTTTATGGTGGGTTATGAAATGTTGGCGGAGTCTCAGCGTGATCTGACACCGGAACAAGCCGCCCGGCGCTTGCGTAATGTCAGTGATGTCCATTTTAAGGCGCGCTAGTGCTTGATAAAGCACGTTTTTGGAGGAAACATCGTGATGAGGGCTTTAATCCAAAACGTTACTGAATCTTTTAATACGTGTTTTTATTACTCTCCAACGCACTTTTTTCAGGCTCCCGGGCGGGTAAATCTAATTGGTGAACATACGGATTATAACGAGGGATTCGTTTTACCTTGCACAATTAATTTTCAGACAATCGTTGCAGCGGCTAAGCGCGAGGATTCGCGGATTCGGGTTATTGCCGTTGATTATCACAATGAGCGTGATGAGTTTGATCTCTCCCAACCGATTTTATTTCAGCAAGAAAAAAGATGGGCGAATTATATTCGTGGCGTAGTGAAATATCTGATGGAACGAGGCTATTTATTTAATGGCATGGATATTGTCGTCAGTGGCAATATTCCACAAGGAGCTGGCTTGAGTTCGTCAGCGTCCTTGGAAGTGGTTATTGGGCAGACGATCAAATCGCTTTATCAGCTTGATATTACGCCTAAAGAGATTGCATTGAACGGGCAGCAGGCAGAAAACCAATTTGTTGGTTGCAATTCCGGCATTATGGATCAGTTAATTTCTGCTTGCGGAGAAAAAAACCATGCTTTGCTGATTGATTGTCGCACGTTGGAAACTCAAGCTGTGCGCATGCCGGATAATATGGTTGTGATGATCATTCATTCCAATAAGCAGCGTGGCTTGGTAGATAGTGAATACAACACTCGCCGACAGCAATGTGAAGAAGCCGCCCGTCTTTTAGGCGTAAAGGCATTGCGCGATATATCCCTTAGTGATTTTCGTATCAGGCAGGCGCGGCTTAATGCGTTGCTCATCAAACGTGCCCGTCATGTGATTACTGAAAATGCACGAACTGAGGTAGCAGCAGATGCTTTGAGGTCTGGCGATTTATTTCGTCTGGGCCAGCTTATGGCGGAATCCCATATTTCCATGCGTGATGATTTTGAAATTACTGTCAGCGAAATTGATATGCTGGTTGAGATTGTGAAAAATGCGATTGGTGATCGCGGCGGTATTCGCATGACAGGGGGCGGTTTTGGCGGTTGTGTCGTGGCATTGATCGCTCCTGATTTAGTAGAAAGTGTAAAAAAAGCGATCGAACAGCAATACGAAGCTAAAGCAGGTTTAAAAGCGACTATCTATATTTGTCAGGCGGTAAAAGGGGCTTGCCAGCTTATCCAGGCAAAATTGAATGTTTGAAAACAGGTGGAATATTAGTTTTAACTACAAAAAAGGAGTATGACTATGAGTTCTGATCTGCAACAAGCAATGCTATATCAACAAATGCTACAGCAACAATGGACAGACGTTGATAATTATCTTAAGCAAACGCTGTTACCCCCATCTCCACATCTTGAACAGACACTTGAATACAATGCCAGTCAAGGGTTGCCAGCTATTGATGTTTCTGCGCTACAAGGGCAATTTTTGATGATGATGGTGCAAATAAGTGGCGCAAAACGTATTCTCGAAATTGGTACGTTAGGGGGATATAGTACTCAATGTATGGCAAAGGCATTACCCGATGACGGCCTGCTGATCACACTGGAAAAAGATCCCGGAGTAGCCGCAGTGGCTCAGCACAATATCGAACGTGCGCAGCTTGACCATAAAATCAACATTATTGTGGGAGATGCCGCTGACACTTTGCAGAAACTGGGTACAGAAGCCTCTTTTGATTTGATTTTTATTGATGCTGATAAGCAGAGCAGTTTGTTATATCTCGATTGGGCAATCAAACTAAGCCATCCGGGAAGCGTTATCATCATGGATAACGTGATCCGTGAAGGTGCGATTTTACATGAGCAGCGTAGTGAGCCTGTGGAGGGAGTACGTCAGGCACTGGATAGTATGATTAACCGATCCGATGTCACCGTAACCGCCTTACAGACTGTAGGGGACAAAGGTTGGGATGGATTTGCATTATTGCGGGTAAATTAACGGGTAAATACGGACCAAGAGCTTATCCAATGAATTTTTAAATTACGGCAATAATAGGTTACAAAAAGGATGGTTTATTAAAACTAAACCATCCTTGATTTAATATTATGGCTTTTGAGTTTCTGCGTTATTTACCGGTGTGGATTTCCGGGCTGACTGACACGCTTTACGCTCACCGGGTTCACGCTCTTGAATGATTTTTGCTGTTTCATCTACGGCAGGAAGGGAAAAGCCCATATCATCATAAGCACCAAAACCAATTAAACGATAACCGCTTAGTGGGGTGTCCATTGGAACACGAAACTCTTTTTTCTCTCCCGGTGCCAATGATTGAAATGAATGTACGGCCAGTGCACCCGGTTCACATTTAGCATTAAGAGGCAAAACCGCCAGATAGCCACCTGCCACAGGTTGATCGCCTTTATTTTGCAGTGTACCGCCTACAAAAAATTTACCATTTGCGCCCAAGCCCATATGAAACAACAGGTGCGCTTCTCCTTTTGCCCATAATGCAGGGGTGAACAGACTGCCCGCTAGTAACATTGCACTGTACGTATAACTACGCCATTTCATCTTCATGCTCCTAATTTATAAGGTTCTCACATTTCCTGACATGAAATAGGTATTGCAGTGGCTGGCAAAAAAATCAAGCATTCAATAACCCTGCACATTGATAACGGCCATTGCTAAAATGCCATTTATTACTTGTGCGGGGATCTAATATCATGCAGACCAATTTCGTTAGCGTAAATCCCATTTTTGAATATAAAGGTGCTTGGTCTACACCTCTTAAGGTTTTTACCTATCAATATAGAATTAGTTAATTACCTTTTGTTATATGTAGTTTGTATTTATTCTTTCAAATTAATTGCTATGCGGCGTTATTCTTCCCCACTCTAACAGTTTTTATTCGCAAATTTTACCGATTATCAAGAGGCTAATATGGCAGCACCACGTTCGGTCCTTGAACTTATAGGGAATACACCGTTGCTCGAACTTACACATCTGGATACAGGCCCATGCCAGTTGTTTATTAAGCTGGAAAACCAAAATCCAGGTGGTTCGATTAAAGATCGTGTTGCGCTTTCAATGATTGAACAGGCTGAAAAGCAGGGATTATTGAAGCCGGGAGGCACTATCATTGAGGCTACGGCGGGGAATACGGGTATCGGTCTGGCATTAGTCGCTGCGATGAAAGGTTATAAATTGATTTTAGTCGTGCCTGATAAGATGAGCAGGGAGAAAATTTATCACCTGCGTGCTCTGGGAACGGATGTGCGCCTGACTCGCTCTGATGTGGGTAAAGGGCATCCTGAGTATTATCAGGATTACGCGCTGCGCCTATCGAAAGAAATCAGCGGAGCTTATTATATCGATCAATTCAATAATCCTGCGAATTCATCCGCTCATGTTGCAACAACCGGCCCTGAAATCTGGCAGCAGATGGAACAAAATGTAGATGCTGTAGTCGTCGGAGTCGGCTCTGGCGGTACGCTGGGTGGCCTGAGTCAGTACTTTAGGGAAGTCTCTCCTCAGACTGAGTTTGTCCTTGCCGATCCTAAAGGTTCTATTCTTGTCGATTATGTTGAACATGGTCATTATGACGAAGCCGGCAGTTGGTTTGTGGAAGGTATTGGGGAGGATTTTGTCCCACCTCTTGGCGATTTTTCTAAAGTTAATCATGCCTATAGCATTACTGATGCAGAGGCATTTTCCAGTGCGCGGGATTTATTACTGACAGAAGGCATTTTGGCCGGCTCCTCTTCGGGGACACTGCTGGCTGCGGCACTGCGCTATTGCCGTGCTCAGACAACGCCGAAACGCGTGGTCACGCTTGCTTGTGACAGCGGTAATAAATATTTGTCTAAAATGTTTAATGATTACTGGTTATTGGAGCAGGGCCTACGATCACAGCCAAAAGAAAATAACTTAAGTGATTACATCACCTATCGTTATCGGGATGGTGCGACGGTCTCAGTTTCACCGCAAGATACATTGCAAATTGCTTATGGCCGTATGCGCCTTTATGACATCTCACAGTTACCCGTAATCGAAAATGAACAGGTCGTTGGTATTATTGATGAATGGGATCTCATGCATACGATTCAGGCCAATTTCCACAATTTCTCTCTGCCTGTGACTCAAGCAATGACCAGCCAGATTCAGACACTTCATAAAAAAGCATCATTGGAGCAGTTAATAGCTACTTTTGATGCCGGTCATGTGGCTTTGATTGTTGATGATAGCAATCAATTCCTCGGTCTTGTCACTCGTACTGATGTGCTGAATGCGTGGCGTCAACAACTCAATTGAATTCTTTCAGGAATAAATTAATGACTAAGTTTGATAAGATCAAATTTGATACAAAAAGCGTTCATGCAGGCTATGTACCTGATCATACAGGAGCAGTAATGCCAGCAATTTATGCCACCTCGACTTATGCTCAACCTGCACCCGGCGAGCATACGGGATATGAGTATTCCCGCAGTGGGAACCCGACACGTCATGCGTTGGAAAATGCAATTGCTGAGTTGGAGAATGGCACTCGTGGTTATGCTTTTGGTTCTGGTCTGGCCGCTAGTTCGACCATTCTGGAATTGCTGGATAAAGATAGCCATATCATTGCGGTAGATGATCTTTATGGCGGAACTTATCGGCTGCTGGAGAAAGTGCGTCGCCGGACGGCGGGTTTACAGGTCACTTACGTTGAAGCAGGGGATACCGTAGCTCTGGAAGCTGCGATTCAGCCCGATACTAAAATGATTTGGGTGGAAACACCGACCAATCCATTGCTGAAATTGGCGGATTTGGCCGCTATTGCACAGATTGCCCAGCGCCACAATATTATCAGTGTTGCGGATAATACTTTCGCTTCCCCTTATATTCACCGTCCGCTTGATTTAGGGTTTGATATCGTTGTTCATTCGGCAACCAAATACCTTAATGGCCATTCTGATGTTGTCGCTGGCCTTGCTGTGGTAGGGAACAACGCTGAATTGGCGGAGCAGGTGGCTTTCCTGCAAAATTCCATTGGGGGCATTCTTGATCCATTCAGCAGTTTCCTTGTCCTGCGTGGTATTCGGACATTGGCGTTGCGTATGGAACGCCATATTGCCAGTGCAGAGAAGATTGCCCATTGGTTGGAACAGCAGCCGCAAGTTGAAAAAGTGTACTATCCGGGCCTGATTTCCCATCCTCAGCATGAACTGGCAAAACGTCAGATGCGTGGTTTTGGCGGTATGATTTCCATTGTACTGAAAGGGGGTGAAGATTATACGCGTCAGGTCATTAAAGAATTGCAACTATTCACATTGGCGGAAAGTCTGGGCGGCGTGGAAAGCCTTATTGGCCAGCCATTCACTATGACTCACGCATCTATTCCGTTGGAAAAGCGTCTGGCAGCAGGTATCACACCACAGTTGATCCGCATTTCAGTGGGCATTGAGAATGCTGATGATTTGATTGCGGATTTATCTCAGGCGTTTGAAAATGTAAGTCTTTAACAGACGGTAAAATAATATAATAAAAAACATTATGCCAAACGATATCTTTTCGTTTGGCATTTTTTATCTGATTAATTTATGTTGATTTGTTTTATCAAATTGATTCTTAAATAAAATTCTTAAAATTAACATTTCATTTGTGTGGAAAAATATCAATCTTGATAATTACTGATCTCGCATTGAGAATAAGATATATTTAATCTCAATCAGGAATATATACTCAATAGCTGGCAGGCGGAATGCAAAACTTCAGTTTGAAATAGGGTATATGGTTAAGGGTATTAAAAGAGGGTAATCAATTATGGCAATTCTAGATATACTGACAATTCCGGATGAAAGGCTAAGGCAAAAATGTGTCGATGTTACTGATTTTGACAAAGTTCAGACGTTAATTGATGACATGTTGGAGACAATGTACAACACCGATAATGGTATTGGTTTGGCAGCGCCACAGGTTGGCCGGAAAGAAGCTGTTTTGATCATCGATCTTTCGCAAGACCGTGATCAACCATTGGTTTTGATCAACCCCAGGATTGTTGAAAAAGAGCGTCGTGTGTTGAATCAGGAAGGTTGTCTGTCGATACCGGAGTATTATGCGGATGTTGAACGGTTTGAAAGAGTGAAAGTAGAAGCATTCGATCGGCATGGTAAATCGGTTACAGTAGAGAGTGAAGATTTTCTATCGATTGCTATGCAGCATGAAATCGATCACTTACATGGCATTCTTTTCACCGATTATTTATCCCCCTTGAAGAGACAAATGGCACTGAAAAAAGTAAAAAAATATCTCAATAGCAGGAAAAGCTAACAAATAGGGAATAAAAAAATAGGTGATTATTGCTTAATGACATCGTATTTTTTCCTATTTTTGGATTGTACATATCATTGTTATTCAAGTAACTAATGATAAATATACATAAAAAATCTTAAAATTCAGTTATCGGATACAATAATTAGCATATTGTCTTTTAAAAAATAACTTTTACCTTTTAAGACCTCTTATCATCGTAACCAATTGTGATCAATGTTATATCCAAGAAATTCCAGATTGCAGATAACAAAAAGGTCATTTAAAAGGTGTGGACTGAAATGATGGAAGGGAAATCGGATAGAATTTAAATGAATTGATGTTAATGATATAGGCAGAGGAATAATTGTGACCGGAACAGGTGATATTGCATATTATCAACAACCTAATTTTTCCATTGAACTGAGCCTGATAGATACAACGGATGCTAAAGAGGGGACTTATTTGATGATATTGGATGCAGAAGGCATTAGAAATGCCCAAGTGTCCTCAGTTAAAGTTGGTGGTGAAATCGAATATGTTAATATTCCATCAACTGCCAGCAATAATAAGGTTGTATGTGCCATTTATATCAAAGATAAGGGTAATAGCAGTTACCCACTGGTTGGCACTATTTATCTTAACTATCATCCACTATCAGAACTTGTTGATATTGCTACAGTAAAAATTTCTCCAGAATCTCAATTAGGATTAAATGTGGATAGAATGGATCGCACCCGGTTTAATTTTAAACTGAAAGCAAAATAGAGAATTCAGGAGCTTTCCAACGGTGGCCAGTCAAAAGGCCACCAAATAACTGCATGATTTATTTGTTATGTACCGTGGGATGAAATGATTTGGCTGTCTGTTTTCTGGTTGGTACCTTCTGATTTGATGATGTAACCGTAAATGCGGGTACGCCCATCGCTCTCTTTTTGAGGGTAAATGCCCTGTAGTTCTTGTTCGAAACCGGGAAACTGGCTGATATTGTCTTCCAGTGCAAGAAAATAGCGCAATGCAGAACCTCCCCAGATTTCACCGGGAACAACGCAGCATACTCCGGGAGGATAAGGTACGGCAGCATCTGCCGCAATCAACCCCTCAATATCACGCAGCGCCACCAATTCCACATTGCCCCTGACCAATTCAATATTGGCTGCTTGCGGGTTCATTGCAATTTTAGGAAAGTGAGACTTGCGGAATACCTCTTTTTGTAATTGCTTAAAATTTTGTTGTATAGCGAGATCGTGCATTTCTTGACATAGTTGTCTAATTGTCTGCCCTTGATAACGTTCAGGATAGGTGTGACAGAGAGAAGGCAAAACGACGTCCAAAGGCGCATCTTGTTCCAGTAATTGCTCAAAATGAATAAGCCGGGAGACAAGATGCCCTATTTTAGCCATATCTCCGGCTGGTGTGAGCAGAAACAGAATGGAGTTCAGATCATATTTTTCTGGAATGATGCCATTCTCACGCAGGAAGTAGGCTAAAACAGTCGCCGGAACGCCAAATTTATCATATTCACCCGTATTGGCATCAATACCGGGAGTGGTTAGCAGGAGCTTGCAGGGATCAACGAAATACTGCTGTTCGGCATAGCCGTCAAATGAATGCCATTTTTCATCTGGAATAAAATTGAAGAAACGCAGGTCATTGGCGATCTCGTGGGTATCATAATCGGCCCAATGGCATCCATTGACTATATCGGGTATAAACGGCTTGATATATCGGCATTGCCGTAAGATTAATTTTCGAGCCTCAATGCTCATTTTTACGCAATCCATCCACATTTTTTTACCGCTTTGTCCCTCGTGTATTTTAGCGTTGACATCAAGAGCAGCAAAAAGGGGGTAAAACGGGCTGGTAGAAGCATGGGCCGTAAAAGAATTATTGAAGCGTTTATGATTCACATAACGCGGTTGGCCTTTTATATGTTTATCTTTTTTATGAATTTGAGAGGATTGGGAAAAACCAGCTTGCTGCTTATGAACAGAGTGGGTGACGATGATTCCCGGATCATTCTCATTGAGGTCAAGTAACAGCGGGGAATATTGGGCCATCATGGGAATGAATTGCTCATAACCGAGCCAGGCTGAGTCAAACAGAATATAATCGCAGAGGTGTCCAATCTTATCTACTATCTGTTTGGCATTATAAACAACCCCATCATAAGTGACTAACTGAATGACGGCCAGACGAAAAGGGCGTTTTTCAGTGGCACGTTCCGGTGCAGCTTCTTTTATTAAACCGCGTAAATACGTTTCTTCAAAACAGTGTGAATCAATACCACCAATAATGCCAAATGGATTACGGGCAGTTTCTAAATAAATGGGTGTCGCACCTGACTGGATAAGAGCGCCAACGTGATTGGATTTGTGATTATTTCTGTCAAAAAGTACGAGATCGCCGGGAGTCAGCAAGGCATTCAATACCACCCTGTTGGAGGAGGAAGTACCGTTAAGAACGAAATAGGTTTTATCGGCATTAAAGACTTTTGCCGCGTTTTTCTGTGCATCACAGGGGGCGCCTTCGTGAATGAGCAGGTCTCCCATAAAAATATCTGCATTACATAAATCGGAACGAAATAGTGTTTCACCAAAATAGTTGAAAAACTGTATGCCTGTTGGGTGACGATGAAAGAATCGACCGCCTTGATGTCCCGGGCAATCAAAAGCGCTGTTACCTTGCGCAAGGTATTCTGTCATGGTGTTAAAAAATGGGGGCAGTAAGCCTTTTTCATATTTTTTAGCTGCGGTATCCAGTTGATGACCATAGGCATCTTTATTAATTTTCTCTGATTGGAATATACCCGTGATACGTGACAAGAGATGTACAGGCAGCGTTTCGTTTTTAGGCAAAACAAGATAAATAGGGATTGGATAGTGTGTTTCTTCAATACGTTCTAATTCGCCATTTAACGCATCTTCCAATGAAATCACTATGGCAGAGACATCGATAAAATCAGTATTTTTGATATGAACGGTTTCTCTTTCGCTATTAAAAAAAGCTTCTACGTTGTTACTACAAGCAATATTAAATTTTTTCATCATATTAATCTACTTATACTTAATGAATTTTGTCATTACACAATTAGGCATAATTTTTTAGGCTGGTTATATAGTCATTTTTTTGGTAAAAAAGGAAATTCTGTGTAGAGGTGGGGATAAAGCAATGTTTGTTTCATTAAGAATAAATTAGTTGCAATCTTCATGTGTAAAATAGTAATTGATTTAATTCGCTTTTTAATATGCCATAAAGTAATAGTATTTTTCGTAAAGTTATTTTGTTTAAGTGTAAAAGTTTGTTGCCTTTATATGGCAATATAAATATAAGTGAATTGTTTATTTTTATTTGTGTTAATTTTGGGAATATATATTTGCCAGAGTTTTGGTTAAAAGCGGTGCCACTGACACCGCTATAATCTGTACGGAACTTATTATTTCTTGTCTGCTACGATACGATCACGAACGTGTTGAGCACGCTCTTTTGAAGGCGGGTGTGAATCAAACATGCTGGTTTCACCACTGCCCAGTTTAGCCAGTTTTTCGAAGCTGGTTGCTAAACCTTCAGTTTTTAGATTGCGTTTTTTCAGCAGATCGTAAGACAAGTCATCAGCCTGACTTTCCTGATGCTGTGAGAACTGTGAGTTGATCAGTTTTTCACCCAGTGCTGCAAGCTGAGAATCACTCAGCTGTGCGGCTACACCACCGGCTGATGCAGCCGCGGTACGTGCAGCAACTGTAGCATAAGCAACCTGCATTGCTTTACGGGTGTGACCCAGTGCAACGTGACCCATTTCATGGCCCAGAACGCCTTCGACTTCATTGTCGTTCATCATGTCCATCAGGCCGCTGTATACGCGTACACAACCGTTAGCCATTGCCCATGCGTTCACATCTTTAGTCAGATAAACTTTATAGTTAACTGGTGTACCGTTAATTTCGTTACCTAATGCTTTGGCGATTTTGTTCAGACGTTTAGTGTATTGGCTGGATGTCGGTGCAACTTTATTCTGTGTATCCATATCCTTACATGATTGGTCAGATAACCGTTTGACATCAGAATCACTTAGTGTCGCCGCCTGGAATAATTGCATTCCGGAGTGAGCCAGCATTCCCTGATCAATGTTCTTACAACCTGTCAGAATTACAGCAGAAACAGCTACTGCAACAAGTGTTTTAATTTTCATAATTTTGTTTTTCCTTTGCAATACATGCAACTATAGTATTTTAAGAGCATTAAAAGACTATGACTTTTGCTAAAAATAACAATAGAAATAAACTCCAATATTTATGATTATGTGAATTCGGTAACATTTTTAAAAAATAATCTAAATCATAAGTAAAATAAGTTAGTTTAAATTTTTTAACAAAACTCAATGCCTACCCGGATTAGTGCTCCAAATGACTTCATTCCGGATAACATTAGGCAATATCCCAGCCGTCACTTCAGCGGCGATGATTTCGCCATCAAAGACCTTATGACGGAGGATATGGTGATATATATTAGTGAGCAAGATCCTGATGATGGTATAGATAAATGTTTCACAGTTTAATATTGTGAATTTCTTCGGTATTACAAGAAAAAATGGCGAGCCAATAATGGTGCCGTAAAATTTTTCTTTAAATAAAAACCTCTGGGGAGTGTCATGATGGGCTGACCATATTCTCCTATTGCTTCTGTCTGTGCCCGGCTATTAGCTGCTTTGGGACGCAGTTGTAGTACTTCACCATGACGGGCTGTAATGCTCTCAACTTTACCCAATACAATGAGATCCATGAGTTCCTCCCAATCGTGTCGCAGTAGCTCTTCTTCAATGACATTCGGACTCCAAAGTAACGGAGAACCCACGCGGCGTTCCGAAAGTGGAATGCTTCTTTCCCCCTCAACAGGTATCCACAGAACACGGGATAATTTACGTCTGACGTGGCTGTTTTCCCATGTGATACCACTGTTACCCGTTAAAGGCGCAACGCAGACAAAGGTTGTTTCCAATGGGAAGCCTTTGCTATCCACAGGGATCGTTTTGAGTTCGATGCCGATATGTTCAAAATCCTGTTCAGGTTTACTGCCTGCACTTGCACCTAAGTAATATTCAAGCAACATACCGACCCAACCTTTATCGCGCTTTAAATCAGGAGGAATGGGGAGTTTTGCCTGTGCAGCAAGTTCACCCATAGAGAAACCTGCCAGAGAACGGGCGCGATCGAATAATTGTTGTTCGTTTTCAGGTGATGCTGGGGGTGTAAAGTACATGTTATAAACTATATTTTTGACTGGTTAAAAAATGTTCTTGTTGATTATTGGCAATCATTGATAACTTATCATTACGATGATTGTTTTGATAATAGCATGATATAGAAGATCTTTTAATTTATGTTCTCTGCATTAAAAATAGCCTTGTTATGATTGTTCACCTCTTCCCAGTGATAATAAACAGGATCTTACACCATGTTATCCACAGATTTATGGGATAAGTGATAAAAAGTGAGATCACTGGTTTGATTTACAGCGCTAATGAATGATGTTTTCTACAAAAATAGGCGATTTTTGTTTAACTAAAAGGCATATCCTGTGGATAAATTCACCATTGGTTGATATTTGCTCAGTGTGAGCAAGTATGAAAACTTTAATGTGTGACATACCTTATAAAAAGAGGCATGAAATTTATTAACATAATGAAAAATAATGGGTATTTATTGGCGCTTATTGAGCGTTAGAAAACAGGCAATAAAAGTATACCCGCTTTACCCCTCACTTTTTCACATACATATCCACAGAAAAAGTGAATAAAATGGTTCTTGTCAGACAATAAATGTTTATAACTTTAGCTTTTCCTGTGCATTATCCTTCAGGAGGCGTAAACCATGCAGATTTAAAATCAAACCAGCCAAAGGTATTCATTTTTACCCCTCTCATGCTGCGTTGGCCTTGCAATTCGAGCCAATGATGGAATAGAGGATGCAGCCAATGTTGATCAATCATGTTTTCACACCACTCTTCGACAGATAAATCATTTTTTCTCCATAAAGCGGCTTCTTTTGTTAAGTCATTGCCAAGACATTTTTTCAACAATGGCATTTCATAGAGCGTGGCAAACAGCGAAAACTCCAGCGGTTTATAAAAGTTGGCCGTAGCCAGCCAGATATCGCTTTCGGTATCGCCATTAAACCATGTATCGTAATCAACAATCCTGATTTCGAGTTCCACGCCATATTCAGCCAAAATAACCCGCAGGATTTGGCTTATCGTATGGTATTCGTGGTGTTGGTGGTACAGTGTTGCAGTCAGTGTCGTGATATCTTCCGGCTTTGGACGAGGCGGCACCAGCTTACTATGGTGCCAGCGCAATAATAACCCGTAAGCGGGTGACCAATGACGCTGATAAAAAGGAGCACAATGAGCCAGCAAATTGATGGGAGTGAGTAAGCTACATAACCAGTCTCGTACATCTTGCCGTGAAGATTTGGCAGAGCGGTGATCGCTGAGTAAGAAATAGCAGCCTTCTTCCATTCTGCTATCCAGTGAGTTATTACTGCTACCATCGCTTTCCAGATGCAGCGTGGTGCAAACCAGCTTTTCCGTCAATTCAGGGTGTATCCAGATATTAACTTCATCCAGCAGTGCCCTGAAGCCAAAATAGTGATCAAATGCCTTGATTTTGAGTTTTCGCGAATCATTTGCAACAACTTGATAAGGGCCTGTACCGATAGGATGGCGAGCAAAATTAGGCAAGGTTTGCCATTCCTGCGGCAAGATCATGGCATGGGGGCTTCCCATTAAAAAATCAAACCGGGCGTCAGCCTCGTGAAGCACGATATCCACAACATGCGGGATATTGGAAGTCACTTCTTTAATGTGGGAAAAAAGTGGCAGTGTTTTTAGATGTTCCAATGAGCTGATGATATCGCTCATTTGCAGCTCGCGGCCATGGTGAAAATAGATGGAAGGGCGGAGGTAAAAACGCCAATGACTATCGGTAATTTTTTGCCAGTGATGGGCTAAATCACCCTCGACTTCCTCTTTTTCCTCATTTATACGCAGTAGTCCATTGAATATCTGGCGAATAAGGTGAACTTCTGAACGCCTAAGTGGCGTTCTCGGCATTAAATTGGGAAATGGACGATAATAAATAATGCGTAATGTGCTTTTTCCTTGCCGGAAATTACGCTCAAGCTGTGATAATACCATTTGGCGCACAGCATCTTTATCTCCCATCATATGAACGAGTTGCTCAATGTTTTCCTGTTCGAACAACTGTTCTGCACGCTGTTGCTGAAGTTCCAGTCCGCTACGAAGGAAATGAAGCTGAGAGCGTTTTCCCCGCCCCGCTTCTGCATGCCATTGTAACCAGCCTGCTTGCTGCATGTTATTCAATAAGGAACGGATGTGACGACGTGAGCAATGAAGAATATCCGCCAGTGATTGTAAGGTGGTTTCAGTCTTTTTGCCTTGATAATGTTGCCATAATCGGATGAATTGTTGTTGTAAGCGAGGGGTCGGCATAAAAGGGGAACTCCACTGATTTTTTCATCAATTTTTGTTTCCTTATATTAAGCCGATAATGAACAGGAATTAAAGTAGTTCAGGAGAGAGGTTTTCTCTCACTGACTCCCGATTTTTTTGAGTAATGGTATTTTTACCAGCCAGTAAGTTATCTTACTGGCTCTTTTCATTAAACTCCCTCGGCGATATAACGTGCAATGATATCACCCATTTCATCGGTACTGACTGTTTTGCCATTACCGGCTAAGTCTGCGGTACGATAACCTTGTTCCAAAGCATGGTTGATGGCTTGTTCAATGGCATCTGCTGCTTCATTGTGCCCAAGGCTATAACGCAGTAACAGGGCGGCGGATAATATTTGTGCTATCGGGTTGGCAATGTTTTTGCCTGCAATATCAGGAGCTGAGCCACCCGCAGGTTCATATAAACCAAAACCTTTTTCATTCAGGCTGGCAGAAGGCAGCATCCCCATTGAGCCGGTGATCATGGCACATTCATCGGATAAAATATCGCCAAAAATATTGGAACACAATAGGACGTCAAACTGGGCAGGATCTTTGATCAACTGCATGGTGGCGTTATCAATGTACATATGACTGATTTCAACGTCAGGATAATCTTTGGCGATTTCACTGACAACTTCACGCCATAATACGGAACTTTGCAAAACATTTGCTTTATCAATTGATGTGACTTTATGGCGGCGCTTACGGGCAGATTCAAAAGCAATGCGGGCAATCCGTTCTATTTCAAAACGGTGATAGATCTCGGTATCAAAAGCACGTTCATATTTTCCTTCGCCTTCACGCCCTTTCGGAAGCCCGAAATAGATGCCGCCAGTCAGTTCACGGACACATAACATATCAAAGCCTTTTGCAGCGATATCATGGCGAAGCGGACAAAATGATGTTAACGCCGAATATAAATGGGCTGGCCTTAAATTGCTGAATAATTTGAAATGTTTTCGTAACGGCAATAATGCGCCACGTTCTGGCTGTTCGGTGGGAGGCAAATGCTCCCATTTAGGGCCACCGACGGAACCAAATAAGATCGCATCCGCTTTTTCGCAACCAGCAATGGTCTCCTTAGGCAAAGGGCAACCATGGCGATCAATGGCTATCCCTCCTACATCATATTCACTGGTTGTGATACGAATATTGAAGCGGTTACGGAGAGCATCCAACACTTTATAGGCTTGTTTCATTACTTCGGGGCCAATGCCGTCACCGGATAAAACAGCAATGTGGTACTGAGTATCCCCTTGCTTGCCGGAAATGGCATGGCTTGAAATAGATTGGCTTGAAGACATGATTATGCGGTTTCCTTTGTGTTGTTATCCTGAGAATTGTTCTGGCTGTAATCTTGCGTATGGCCTTGGGATATACGTTGTTTTTCCTTTTCTACCTGTGCTGCCTGCCAGATGCTATTCAGCACGTGGATCATGGCTCTGGTGGAAGATTCAATGATATCGGTTTCCAATCCCATCCCGTGAAAGCGACGGCCAAAGCACTCCACAATAATATCAACCTGACCGAGGGCATCTTCCCCCTGTCCTTTACCGGATAATTGATAGGAGATTAATTTAAGTGGATAACCTGTAATTCGACTGATGGCCTGATAAACCGCATCAACGGTACCGTTACCGGTAGAGGCTTCAGATTTGATTTCATTCCCGCAGGCCAGGCGCACGGTTGCAGTAGGAACTACGTTGGTGCCGGACTGGATGCTGAAATAATCCAGACGGTAATGTTCATGTTCTTGCTGCTGCTGGTTGATGAATACCAATGCTTCCAAATCGTAATCAAACACTTGTCCTTTTTTGTCTGCCAATTTCAAGAACGCTTGATACAAGGCATCCAGATCATAGTCATGTTCCTGATAACCCATTTCGCTCATGCGGTGTTTCACTGCGGCACGACCAGAGCGTGAAGTCAGGTTTAACTGGGTATCTTTCAGGCCAATGGACTCTGGCGTCATGATTTCGTAAGTTTCGCGGTTCTTCAGGATGCCGTCTTGATGAATGCCGGATGAGTGAGCAAAAGCGTTACTGCCAACAACGGCTTTATGCGCGGGGATCGGAGTATTGCAGATTTGGCTAACCAATTGGCTGGTACGGTAGATTTCCTTATGGTTGATATTAGTGTGAACCCCCAACATTTTCTGGCGTGTTTTGATTGTCATGATCACTTCTTCCAGTGAACAGTTTCCGGCGCGTTCTCCCAATCCGTTAATGGTGCCTTCTATCTGCCGCGCACCGGCCTGAACAGCGGTAATTGAATTAGCCACAGACATGCCCAAATCGTCATGGCAATGGACAGAAATAATCGCCTTATCAATATTGGGTACACGATCAAATAACGTGCTGATAATACCGCCGAATTGGTACGGAGTTGTGTAACCAACGGTGTCGGGGATGTTGACAGTGGTGGCGCCAGCTTTGATTGCCTGCTCGACAATCCGGCACAAATTGTCGATATCTGTACGGCCGGCATCTTCACAGGAGAATTCAATATCATCCGTGTACCTGCGCGCTCGTTTTATTGAGCGGACAGCCATTTCGACAACATCATCAAAGGTTCTTTTCAGTTTGTGTTCGACATGCAGATTGGAGGTAGCCAAGACCATGTGCAAGCGGAAAGCTTCTGCAACTTTCAGAGCTTCGGCAGCAACATCAATATCATTATCAACGCAGCGGGATAAAGCACAGATACGGCTGTTTTTGATTTCACGAGCGATGGTTTGAACTGATTCAAAATCCCCGGGGGAAGAAACTGGAAAACCGGCCTCAATGATATCGACTCCCAGCCTTTCCAGTGCGTAAGCGATTTGCAGTTTTTCTTTCACACTCAGGCTGGCTTGTAATGCCTGTTCTCCATCACGCAGTGTGGTATCGAAGATAATAACTTGCTGGCTCATGTTGTGCTCCTGTCAAATAGGCGATGATGTTTTATTCTTGTACGTCGTCGAGGTAAAAAAAACCCGCGCCATGCGCGGGTTTTTTGTTTCTGGAGGTTAACTTAACTTTTACTTGCACCTACCAGCATACCGCGCACATTGAAGGCGATGAGTAGTAGGCTTAGTAGGCGAATGGAGAGAATCATGTAAGTTAACCTTTATAAATTTGTTAATTGGGTTTTAACGGTCAGTTTATTTATAGATACGTTATCTGAAAAACAATGTCAAGCGTGACAAGTGTAAATTTAGAGTTAAATATGCTCATTGTTGGTTGTTTATTGAACACGCTTTGGATTTGGTGACTATTTTTTACATTTTTAGCGATGTTTTTATCTATTTTTCATATCTATATATGGAGTAAAATCCGGCACTGATGGATGATAAATGTATGTACCCTTCGTCTTTCAAGTTGCCTCTTTGTTGGCTGCGCTTACTCACCCCGGCCACATAGTTATCTATGCTCCCGGGGATTCGTTCCCTTGCCGCCGCGATGCAACTTGAAATCCATTGGGTATAGTCTGTTATTTTAACCCGTCGTTTTTACGTGATTTTTAATACGATCATTTCAATATGACGGTATAAAAACGGATATGCACGGATGGATTTGAAGGAACAAAGATAAGATGGATTTTAACTATAGTGTTTTTAGGTATAGTGTTTTTAGGTATAGCGTTTTTAGATTAATAAATCATAACCATATAGAATATTAATAAATTGTGTCTCGATATATTAGAAGAACTAATTTCTGGTTAATACTTTTGATTATTTTCCTGATAGAAAATATTAATAGAGAGTTCTGATAACTAGTTGGAATACAGTCATTTTATTATGAATTGTTTCTGCTCTTCATTCTGTCATTATTGGCTTCTCGTTTCGAAAGCAAGTCGTTAGTGTAAGTTGGGTTATTTCTATTCATATATAACGCATTAATATTCATGCTTATAAAAATATTACGGCTACGTAGATAAGAATGCATTGGTTGTGCTTATTTACTTTTTTTGTACAAGGACGAATCTCAATTTACTTTCCAACAAATTGGGGTAATTGATCTTATTAATTGGTAAGGCGGTTTGAATGTCAAAATGTTGCATTCAGAAACCGTCAGTATTCCATTATCTAATGAGATCACTGCTATAAGTTTAGTGGAGTGAAATAATGACTGAATACAACTCAGTAACTACAGGAAAAAAAGAATCATGCGATGTCCAATTGCGCAGTGTAGATCTCAATTTGCTTACTGTTTTTGATGCTGTAATGCAAATGCAGAATATTACACGTGCAGCTCAGGCATTAGGAATGTCACAACCGGCTGTCAGCAATGCAGTGGCGCGTTTGAAAACCATGTTTGATGATGAATTATTTGTTCGTTATGGGCGGGGTATTCAGCCAACGGCCAGGGCAAAACAGCTCTTCGGGCCGCTCAGACAGGCGCTTCAAATCGTTCATAATGAATTGCCCGGGGTGGGGTTTGATCCTGATAACAGCACAAGGGTATTTAACCTCTCTATTTGTAGCCCGCTTGATATTCGTCTGGCTGCTCAAATTGTCGGGCAAATAAAAAAACATTCTTCGAATATCGAAGTTGTCATTAAAACACAAATTAGTGATGATATTGAAAAGCAGTTGAAATATCAGGAAATAGAATTCGTAATCAGTTATACCCAATTAGAATCTCCTGATTTTCATAATTACCCTTTGTTTAATGATGAATTGGTGCTGGCAGTTTCCAATCATCATCCCAGAATTGGAAAACGAATTACCCAGCAGCAATTACAGGAAGAAAGACATGCTATTGTTGCACTGGAGAATGCAGACTCATTCAGCAAGCCTTACTATGAGAGCAAAGAATTATTGCGTTCTGTTTCTTATCAGGGAACGGATCTAAATAGTGTGCTTAATATTGTATCCCAGACTTATTTAGTCGCAATCGTACCAAAATGGATGGTAGAGCATTACTCCGAACAGCTAAATATCTGTTCCGTACCTTTGCCTGATGGTCAAATTTCTCGCCCCTGCTATTTGATATGGCATGGTTCAACCGATCGGGATAAAGGCCACCAGTGGATGAAATCATTGCTGAGCCATCTTGGCGAACGGGAATAAAATAAAAGGTATGAAGAGCCCTGTTCTGGTAATGATGCCGGTATAGGGCTCTTAGTCTTTTGACTCTTCTTGCGACATTTATCTCTGTTTATCTGTAGTTATTCGACAAATCCTGCAAGTATTTTCTCCTTCAGAGGGAGAAGATATTTAAAATACACTTCCCCCTTTTACTAGGAATAGGTAGACTGCGTTGAAATAGCTAACATCTGTAAGCTGAAAAGTAGGCAGCACGCTTGCTGAGTACGCAGAATGAAAATATTTATACAGGAATATATTGTGATAACAGACTCTCTGCATTCCTATCACTTGGTTAACCGATTACAGCAACAAGCCAATGAATCTCCGGAAAAAATTGCATTTCGACAATGGTCGTCATCAGAGCAGCTCGAAATGAGTTGGCGTGAAGTCGAGTGTACAACGAAATCCGTGGCAAGGGCGTTGCTGTCATTGGGGGTGGAAGTGCAGGGTAAAGTCGGCATTTTTGCACAAAACTGTATGGCGTGGTCATTGGCTGACTTGGCTATTCTTCAGCTCAGGGCTGTGACAGTACCGCTTTATGCAACCAGTACCTGTGAGCAAGCGGCATTTATTCTCAATGATGCAGGCGTGAAAATACTGTTTGTGGGTGGACAGGAGCAATATGATATTGCAATGCCATTGATTGAATTGTGTCCCGAACTTTCTCATCTTATTGTTATGGATCAGTCTGTGGATTTAAAGGGATGCCCGCAAGCACTATATTTATCCGCTTTCATTGACAATGACCACGCACAATATCAGCCAGAACTCGATAGCCGTATTGCTGATCAGGACTTGGATGATCTTTTCACCCTCATCTATACCTCTGGGACAACGGGGGAGCCAAAGGGAGTCATGTTGGATTATCGCAATATTGCTTCTCAGCTTTACCTGCATGACCAAAGACTGACCCTGACGAAACAGGATGTGTCGCTCTGCTTTTTACCGTTGTCCCATATCTTCGAACGGGCATGGAGCTATTATGTTATGCACACCGGAGCTCTGAATGTCTATTTGACTGATACAAATCTTGCCCGTGAGGCAATGGTTGATGTGCGTCCAACGGTCATGTGTTCTGTTCCCCGTTTTTATGAAAAAGTACATGGCGCAATCTTGGGGAAAGTTTCTCAGGCAGCTGTTTTGCGCAGAATGATTTTTAATTGGGCATTAAAGCGTGGCGAAAACCACTGGGTGCGTCAGCAACAGAATAAAAAAGGTTGTCCATTTACGCGTTGCAGCTATCAATTGGCTGACAAACTGGTGTTGAGCAAGCTCCGTAATCTGTTGGGAGGGAGAGTGCGTTTCCTGCCGGTGGCGGGGGCACGTCTTGATGATGCCATCACCCGTTTCTTTCTGTCCATTGGCCTCAATATCAAATATGGCTACGGTATGACAGAAACCTGTGCAACGGTGTCTTGCTGGGAAGAAAAGAATTATCTTTTGGGCTCAATTGGTACGCCATTACCCGGTGTTGAAGTTCGTATCAGTACGGAGAGCGAGATCCAAGTGCGCGGGCCTATTGTGATGAAGGGGTATTTTAACCGCCCAGAGGAAACTGTGCGTGCCTTTACTGAAGATGGCTGGCTGAAGACCGGCGATGCGGGTGGATTGGATGATAATGGTAATTTGTTTATCACCGAACGCCTGAAAGATTTGATGAAAACATCAACAGGAAAATATATCGCCCCACAAATGATTGAAGGCATGTTGGGTCAGGATCGCTTTATTGAGCATATCGCGGTTATTGCTGATGCCCGCCAGTTTGTTTCCGCCCTGATTGTTCCCAGTTATGAAGCAATTGAAGAATACGCAAAATCTATCAACCTTCAATATCGCGATCGTCTTGAATTACTGCGGAATCATCAAATTATTGAGTTGTTTGAACAACGTTTGAAAGATATGCAGAAAAATATTGTCAAATTTCATCAGGTCAAACGGTTTATTCTTTTGCCTGAAGCCTTCTCCATGGAAAAAGGAGAATTAACGCCGACATTGAAATTGCGCCGCAAGGTTATTTCACAGCGTTATCAGAGTGAAATTGAATCCATGTACCAGAATTGACGGCAGGCAAAAAACAGGCTCTTATTAAAAAAATGTTTTTAATATGTGAATTGATGTTTGCTAACACTTGTGTCTGACGTTATGTTAGTGAACTTGACGCTATAAAATAGCGCTAAACAATGATTCACTTTATATAAATAACAAATGGGATAAATAAGGCTATTTCACAGTAGCCTTATGAAGTTCCAATTATTAATAACTTGCAAACAGAGCCTGGAGGCAAACTCGATGGAGATGTTGTCAGGAGCCGAAATGGTCGTGAGATCGTTAATCGATCAGGGTGTTGAACATGTGTTCGGTTATCCGGGCGGGGCCGTATTGGATATTTACGATGCCCTGCATACGGTGGGTGGCATTGAACATATTCTGGTTCGCCATGAACAGGGTGCTGTTCATATGGCTGATGGATATACCCGTTCTACGGGAAAAGTCGGGGTTGTTTTGGTGACTTCCGGGCCGGGAGCAACGAATGCCATCACAGGAATTGCAACGGCATACATGGATTCAATTCCTATGGTCATTCTGTCAGGTCAGGTCGCCAGTTCCCTGATAGGCAATGATGCTTTTCAGGAATGCGATATGGTGGGAATTTCCCGTCCCATAGTGAAACATAGCTTTCTGGTGAAAAAAGCGGAAGACATTCCAAGTACAATTAAAAAAGCTTTTTATTTGGCGGCAAGTGGCCGGCCCGGGCCAGTTGTTATCGATTTCCCCAAAGATACCGTCAATCCTGCGTTGAAATTTCAGTATGTGTATCCTGAAACAATCAGGATGCGTTCTTACAACCCTACCATTCAGGGACACAAGGGGCAGATCAAGCGTGTATTGAAAACCCTGCTGAGTGCGAAAAAGCCTGTGATTTATGTTGGTGGGGGAGCCATCAATTCAGAATGTTCTGCGGAGTTATTGGCGCTTGCTGAACGTTTTCACATTCCGGTTGTGAGTTCGCTCATGGGGTTGGGGGCGTTTCCTGCTACCCATAGGCAAAGTCTGGGCATGTTGGGAATGCACGGTACTTTCGAAGCCAATAAAGCAATGCACAATTCCGATGTGATTTTTGCGATAGGGGTGCGCTTTGATGATCGTACAACCAATAACCTGGAAAAATATTGTCCGGAAGCAACGATACTGCATATTGATATCGATCCTACTTCAATTTCGAAAACGGTGACGGCAGATATCCCTATCGTTGGGGATGCGAAACAGGTGCTCAGGCAGATGCTGGAGATGTTAAATTCCACTGAAGATACCCAAGACCCTGACGCCCTGAAAGATTGGTGGCTTTCTATAGAACAGTGGCGTAGCCGTAAATGCCTTAATTACGATCGCACCACAGCGAAGATTAAACCACAGGCGGTGATTGAAGCCCTTTACCGTCTCACTGAAGGGAAAGCGTATCTGGCATCCGATGTTGGTCAGCATCAGATGTTTGCTGCCCTGCATTATCCATTTGATAAGCCGAGGCATTGGATCAATTCAGGGGGCTTAGGGACAATGGGATTTGGCCTGCCTGCTGCCCTTGGCGTGAAGCTGGCAAAACCTGATGCAACAGTGGTGTGTGTGACAGGGGATGGCAGTATTCAGATGAATATTCAGGAATTGTCCACCGCCCTGCAATATGGTTTGCCTGTGCTGGTTCTGAATTTGAACAACCGTTTTCTGGGAATGGTAAAACAGTGGCAGGACATGATATACGCAGGTCGTCACTCTCAATCCTATATGGAATCCCTGCCTGATTTCGTCAAACTGGCAGAGGCTTATGGTCATATTGGCATTTCCATCCAAACTTACGATGAACTGGAAACGAAACTGGCTCAGGCTCTGCATGAAGTCACTGAAAATCAACGTCTGGTTTTCGTGGATGTTACCGTTGATGAAACTGAACATGTTTATCCAATGCAGATCCGTGGCGGAGCAATGGATGAAATGTGGTTAAGCAAAACAGAGAGGACCTGATCATGCGCCGGATTTTGTCTGTATTACTTGAAAACGAATCGGGAGCATTATCCCGTGTGGTGGGTCTGTTTTCTCAACGGGGTTATAACATTGAAAGCCTGACAGTAGCGCCGACTGAAGATCCAACATTGTCCCGCATGACCATTCAGACCAAAGGTGATGCCAAGGTACTGGAACAAATCGAGAAGCAGCTGCATAAATTGGTGGATGTGCTGCGGGTCAATGATTTGACAGCAGGGCCTCATGTTGAGCGTGAAATTATGTTGGTGAAATTACAAGCCAGCGGGGATGGACGGGAAGAGATCAAGCGTAGCGCGGATATTTTTCGTGGGCAGATCGTTGATGTTACATCAACACTTTATACCGTCCAGTTAGCAGGGACGGGCGAAAAACTGGATGCTTTCCTTAATGCAGTAAGAGATATGGCTGAGATCGTGGAAGTGGTTCGCTCAGGCATTATTGGCATCTCTCGCGGAGATAAAATTATGCGATGAAAAATCGTAATCTGCGGGGTAAAATACAGATATTCATTGAGCCCTATTGTAAAGTAGGGCTTTTTCATCATATTACTGAGGGGTTAATGTGAAACTGGATGAGATTGCCCGCTTAGCAGGTGTTTCACGTACTACGGCCAGTTATGTTATCAATGGTAAAGCCAAACAGTATCGGGTTAGTGATAAAACAGTAGAAAAAGTGATGGCAGTGGTCAGGGAACACAATTACCATCCTAATGCTGTTGCTGCTGGCTTAAGAGCCGGGCGTACCCGTTCAATCGGTTTAGTCATACCCGATTTGGAAAATACGAGTTACACCCGTATTGCCAATTATCTTGAACGTCAGGCTCGGCAGCGCGGATACCAGCTATTGATCGCATGTTCTGAAGATCAGCCTGATAATGAGATGCGTTGTGTTGAGCATCTTTTGCAACGTCAAGTTGATGCCATCATTGTTTCCACAGCCTTGCCTCCCGAACACCCTTTTTACCAGCGTTGGGCAAATCGCTCACTGCCGATCATTGCACTTGACCGTGCGCTGGATAGTGAACATTTTATCAGTGTTGTTGGTGATGACCTTGAAGATGCCAAAATGTTGGCGCAGGAGTTACGCCAGTTCCCGGCAGAATCTGTTCTTTATTTAGGGGCATTGCCTGAATTATCGGTAAGTTTCTTGCGTGAACAAGGGTTTCGTGAAGCGTGGGAGAATGACCCAAGGGAAGTGAACTATCTGTATGCAAATAGCTATGAGCGTGAAGCTGCGGCGGAAGTATTTGCTTCATGGTTAGAAACAAATCCAGTTCCTCAGGCGCTGTATACCACTTCGTTTGCTTTGCTTCAGGGGGTTATGGATACCATTCTCAAACGTAGCGGTCGTCTGCCGGAGCAGTTAGTGATTGCGACATTTGGTGATCATGAGTTGCTCGATTTCCTTGAATGCCCTGTTTTGTCTGTGGCACAGCGTCATCGTGATGTCGCTGAATGCGCTCTGGGGCTGGTATTAGCGAGTTTAGATGAAAAACAGCGACCTGTTCCCGGAATAACCCGAATGCGTCGTCATTTATGCCGTCGCGGCAAGCTGAGCAGAAAAGCCTAATTGAGTGCCCTCATTGAAGATGAGGGTACTGTTTGTCCCACAAAAAACATCGAAATACACTTTTTTCGTAATTTTAAGACTATTCTGACTAAAATTCCTCTAAACATAATTTTATAACAACTAAAAACGATAATATGTTATTTAAAATAGTCGGGTGAATAATTCGCCATTTAAGGCATGTAGTTTATATGGTTTACTGTTGTTCTGTAATGGTTTTTTTTATTTGTTTGATATCTAATTGTTTTTACGCCTTTAGGAAATATTGAATTTCATAAAGTTATTATTTTTTATGCTACTATAACTTAAATATATTTTTATTATTGATAGGTTTTCATTGATTAACAATTGGGCAACAATGAGATATAAGTTGCATAAATTAATTTAAGTGGTAAGTATTTGCCCGAAACTTCATGCCAAAACAGACTCTCTACAGCTTTATTAATTTATTCAAAATTATCATAGTGTTATCTATTATTAATATAGCTAAATCTAAAAAATCCTTCTTTTTCTCTTCCAAATCTTTCTGTAAATCTAGCTAAAGCGCACGGGCTCTGGCTTGACAAGGTTTTCATACCATCCGTAAACTCTTAATTGTGGTGATTTGTGGGATAATGTGGAGATTTGGGCCATCAAGGGGTAACCTGAGTATGTTTCGTGGAGCAACACTGGTTAATCTCGATAGTAAAGGGCGGCTCACTGTACCAGCCCGATATAGGGAAACGCTGAATGAGGAATCGACAGGTCAAATGGTTTGTACCATTGATCTCCATCAGCCGTGCCTGTTGCTTTACACATTACCCGAATGGGAAATCATCGAAGAAAAGTTATCTCGCTTATCCAGCATGAATCCAGCCGAACGTCGCGTTCAACGTTTGTTATTGGGACACGCCAGTGAATGTCAAATGGACAGTGCAGGGCGTCTTTTATTAGCTAATACACTGCGTCAGCATGCAGGGCTAACAAAAGAAGTCATGCTGGTTGGGCAATTTAATAAATTTGAATTGTGGGACGAGCAAGTTTGGTATCAGCAAGTACAGAATGATATTGCGGCTGAGCAGTCTCCACAAGAACCTTTATCAGCAAGGCTACAGGATTTATCACTATAAACATGGCAAACAGTCATTTCAAACATACCAGTGTATTACTGGATGAAGCTGTCAATGGATTGAATCTTCAGGAAGATGGAATTTATATAGATGGAACATTCGGGCGTGGAGGGCATTCACGCCTGATTTTGTCAAATCTGGGGCCTAATGGGCGTTTAATAGCGATTGATCGTGATCCACAAGCTATTGAAGCGTCAAAGGCGATTACTGACACGCGCTTTTCTATCATTCATGGGCCGTTTTCTGAATTGGCAACCTATGTAGAAGAAGCGGGTCTGGTTGGGAAAATTGATGGCGTATTGCTGGACTTAGGGGTTTCATCCCCACAGTTGGATGATCCTGAACGCGGTTTTTCATTTATGCGTGACGGGCCACTGGATATGCGGATGGACCCTACGCGGGGGCAGTCTGCTGCACAATGGTTGATGAAAGCAGAGGCAGATGACATCGCATGGGTACTGAAAACATTTGGTGAAGAGCGCTTTGCCAGACGTATCGCAAAAGCCATTGTGGCACGCAATCAGGAACAACCGATGACGCGTACCCGAGAGCTGGCAGAACTCATTGCTCAGGCAAGCCCAGTGAAGGAACGGCATAAACATCCGGCAACACGCAGCTTTCAGGCTATCAGGATTTACATTAACAGTGAACTGGAAGAGATAGAACGTGCATTGAATGGTGCATTGCGCGTTCTTGCACCACAGGGGCGATTATCTGTCATCAGTTTCCACTCGCTGGAAGATCGCATAGTGAAAAGCTTTATCCGGCAACATAGCCAGGGGCCACAGGTTCCAGCAGGTTTACCTCTCACAGAAGTGCAACTAAAAGCGTTGGGAGGACGGAGTCTGAAATCCATTGGCAAAATGAAGCCTTCAGAGGATGAAGTGGGCACAAACCCAAGAGCGCGAAGCTCGGTTTTGCGATTTGCTGAAAAGGTGAGTGAATAATGGCAGGTGAGCGTCATGGATTAGTCGGGGTTATTGGCGGGGATATGCTCCGCAATGCCAAAATCCCACTGATTTTGCTGGTGGCGGTTGTGATTTCCGCCATCAGTGTTGTGACGGTCACCCATCAAACCCGCTTATTGACTGCGGAGAAAGAGCGTCAAGTGATCCAGCTTGATGCTCAGGATATTGAATGGCGTAACCTGCTCCTTGAAGAGAATGCTCTGGGTGATCACAGTCGGGTTGAACGGATTGCGACTGAAAAATTGCAGATGCAACATGTTGATCCAAGTAAAGAAAATATTGTGATAACTCAATGAGTCCAGTTGACAACCAAAAGGTAGGCGATGAAAGCTGCACGCTCTTTAAAGTTGAAAAAGCAAGAAGATAAAGCAAGTTTTGTAAGCTGGCGTTTTGCCTTGCTGTGTGGGGGCATTGGGTTCGCTTTAATCGGGCTTTTGATTCGTGTTGCCTATTTGCAGATAATCAATCCTGACCGTTTGGTAAAAGAAGGTGATTCGCGCTCCCTGCGCGTCCAGTCTGTCCCGACCGCCCGTGGCATGATAAATGATCGCAATGGGCGTCCTCTTGCCGTTAGTGTGCCTGTTGATGCTGTTTGGGCTGACCCCAAAGAAGTATTTGAGAAAGGCGGTATCACAGATGATACCCGTTGGAAGGCTTTGGCTGATGCACTATCCATTCCGATTGAACAATTAACCAGCAAAATCAGTGAGTATCCCAATGGGCGCTTTGTTTATCTTGCCCGCCAAGTAAATACCTCCATCGGTGATTATGTTGAGAAATTGAAATTACCGGGCATCTATTTGCGTCAGGAATCCCGTCGTTATTATCCGGCGGGGCAGGTGACCGCACACATTATTGGCGTGACCAACATTGATGGTGCGGGAATTGAAGGCGTTGAAAAAAGCTTTGATAACTGGCTGATAGGCATGCCGGGAAGCAGGACTGTGCGTAAAGATCGTATAGGCCGTGTCATTGAAGATGTCGCTTCTACCGATAGCCGGGCAGCCCATGATTTGACGCTCAGCATAGATGAGCGTCTTCAGACGTTGGTGTACCGCGAATTGACGAAAGCGGTTGCACTGAACAAAGCCGAATCAGGTACAGCCGTATTGGTTGATGTCAATACCGGCGAAGTTTTGGCGATGGCAAACAGCCCATCTTATAACCCCAATAATTTGGCCGGAACGCCGAAAGATGCGATGCGAAACCGCGCCATCACCGATATTTTCGAACCCGGCTCTACGGTGAAACCACTGGTGGTGATGAGTGCACTGAACAGTGGCATTGTCAAAGAAAATACGGTGTTAGATACCAGACCATACCGATTAACGTATGGTTCGCGTGGTCATGAAATCAGAGATGTGGCACCACGCCCTGAGTTAACTATCACTGGGATCTTACAGAAGTCGAGTAACGTTGGTGTTTCCAAGCTGGCGTTAGCGATGCCTGCCTCAGAGGTGGTAAATGTTTACTCACGCTTTGGGATGGGAAAACCGACCAATTTGGGGCTGGTCGGAGAAAGTAGTGGCTTATTTCCAACCAATAAACAACGGTGGTCAGATCTTGATAGGGCCACCTTTTCTTTCGGCTACGGGCTAATGGTAACGCCGTTACAGTTAGCGCGTGTCTATGCAACGATAGGCAGCTTGGGCATTTATCGCCCCCTGTCAATTACCAGAGTTGATCCCCCTGTACCGGGCACGCGGGTATTTCCTGAGCACATTATGCGAACAGTAGTGCACATGATGGAGAGCGTTGCATTACCAGGCGGCGGCGGTGTACGGGCAGCAATAAAAGGTTATCGTATTGCGATTAAAACGGGTACGGCAAGAAAAGTCGGGCCGGATGGCAAGTACCTCAATGATAAGCATATTTCTTATACCGCTGGGATTGCGCCTGTGAATAATCCACGGTTTTCATTGGTTGTGATCATCAATGATCCACAGGCAGGTAAATACTATGGTGGTGCGGTTGCAGCGCCTATTTTCGGCGCCATCATGAGTGGTGTTCTGCGTACCATGAATGTTGAACCAGATGCATTGCCTGTAGGCGATAAAAACGAATTTATGATTAATAAATAAAGAGGATTAAAGTGGCAGATCGTAATTTACGCGATTTATTGGCTCCTTGGGGTGTTGATACACCGGAGCTTCCGCTGCGTGAAATGACATTGGACAGCCGTAAAGTGGCTGCCGGAGATCTGTTTGTTGCAATTCAAGGGCATCAAACAGATGGTCGGAAGTATATTCCTCAAGCCATCGCTCAAGGCGTTGCTGCGGTGATTGCAGAAGCGAAGGGAAAAGCGGATAACGGCACGATCCAGACGGTGCACGGTGTACCGGTTATCTATTTGGATGATTTGAATAATAAATTATCAGAATTGGCCGGCGAGTTTTATCAACATCCCGGTAATAAGCTGACATTGGTAGGTGTTACCGGAACCAATGGAAAAACGACAACAACACAATTGCTGGCACAATGGAGCCAAGGGCTCGGAGAAACCAGTGCGGTGATGGGGACGGTAGGAAATGGTTTGTTGGGCATGGTTGTGCCCAGCGAAAATACTACGGGTTCTGCCGTTGATATTCAGCTTGATTTACAGCAGCTTATTAATCAGGGCGCCACGTTTGCTGCAATGGAAGTTTCTTCACATGGGTTGATTCAGGGAAGAGTAGCAGCGTTGCCATTCCAGGCAGCCGTTTTTACTAATTTAAGCCGTGATCACCTTGATTACCATGGTGATATGGAAAGTTATGAAGATGCTAAATGGATGCTGTTCGGCAGCCATAATGTGAAACAGAAAATCATCAATGCAGATGATGATGTGGGACAGAAATGGTTGTCTCGCTTACCAGATGCGGTTGCAGTCACTATGGAAAGCCGCTTGCCGGAAAATTGGCAGGGGCGTTGGTTATCGGCCAATGCCGTCCATTATCACGACAAAGGCGCCTCTATTGCGTTTACTTCAAGTTGGGGAAATGGAACGCTCAACAGCCCTCTGATGGGCGCATTCAATGTCAGTAACTTACTTCTGGCGCTCGCGACTCTGCTGTCATTGGAATATCCGTTGGAAAAATTGCTGGCAGCAGCGTCTTGTCTGGAACCTGTTTGTGGGCGTATGGAAGTCTTTTCCGCGCCGGGTCGTCCTACTGTTGTTGTCGATTATGCCCATACACCAGATGCTTTGGAAAAAGCGCTGTCGGCAGCTCGCCTGCATTGTAAGGGACAACTCTGGTGCGTCTTTGGCTGTGGTGGTGATCGCGATAAAGGCAAACGTCCTCTGATGGGCGGTGTTGCCGAGCAAGGGGCTGATCGCGTGGTGGTGACGGATGACAATCCTCGCAGTGAAGAACCACAGGCCATTGTGGCAGATATTCTGGACGGGTTTATCGATCCGGGTCGGGCAATGGCGATTCATGGACGTGTTGAAGCTGTCACCAGCGCCATTATGCAAGCGGCTGAAGAAGATGTTGTTCTCGTGGCAGGTAAAGGCCACGAAGATTATCAATTGGTCGGCAATCGTCGTTTGGATTATTCAGATCGCCTGACCGTTGCCCGTTTGTTGGGGGTGATTGCATGATCCCGCTGACACTCCGGCAATTGGCACAAATAACAGGCGGAATGCTATATCAGGCTACTGAACAGCAGGCAGCCGATATCAAGATTCATGCTGTGGAAACTGATAGCCGCAAAGTTGTACGCGGTGGTTTGTTCATTGCCTTAAAAGGCGAAAAATTTGACGCTCATGATTTCGTTGCTGATGTAGCTCCACTCGGCGTAGGAGCGTTGCTGGTCAATCGTCGCTTTAATATTGACTGTCCTCAGGTGATTGTCGAAGACACGCGTTTGGCGATGGGCAAACTGGCGGGCTGGGTTCGTCAGCAAAGCAAAGCGCGGGTCGTAGCCCTGACAGGTTCGTCGGGCAAGACATCCGTCAAGGAAATGACAGCGGCGATTTTGCAACAATGCGGAAATACCCTTTATACGGCGGGTAACTTCAATAATGACATTGGTGTGCCATTGACTTTATTCCGGCTCACCGATGAACACCAATTTGCCGTGATTGAACTGGGTGCCAACCATACCGGCGAAATAGCCTATACCACTGAGATGACGCGCCCTGAAAGTGCTCTGGTGAATAACCTGTTTTCTGCTCATCTGGAAGGATTTGGTTCTTTGGAAGGGGTTGCAAAGGCAAAAGGTGAAATCTTTGAAGGTCTTGCTCCAACCGGAACGGCCATTATCAATCTGGATAGCCATGATTGGGAAAACTGGCAACACTGCATTAGTGATCAGCAGACAGTATGGCGTTTCTCTGCTTCATCAATGGCAGGGGCTGACTTTTACGCAACAGATATTTCTGAACAGCTACTGGCAACACATTTTTGCCTTCATACCCCAATCGGCAAGACTGAACTGACATTGCCATTGCCGGGTAAACACAATATTGCCAATGCACTGGCAGCCAGTGCTCTCGCCATTTCTGTTGGCGCATCTCTGGAGGATATTCGTGTCGGGCTATCAGGATTAAAAGCAGTTTCAGGTCGTTTATTCCCCATTCATCTCACAGAGGGGAAAGTAGTGCTGGATGACACCTATAACGCTAATCCCGGTTCAATGATTGCCGCCGCGAATGTGTTATCGCAAATGCCTGATTATCGGGTCATGGTTGTCGGCGACATGGGAGAACTGGGAGAGCAGGCAGTTCAGTGCCACCGTGAAGTGGGAGAAGCCATAGCATCTTCAGATATAAATAAAGTATTCAGTGTAGGGGTTCTTAGCACCCATATTAGTGACGCGAGTGGTCGAGGGCAGCATTTCGCGAACAAGGCTGATTTAGTTGCAGCGCTGCTTTCTTTACTGGAACAACACAAAATGATTTCCATATTAATTAAAGGTTCACGCAGTGCCGCAATGGAAGAGGTAGTGAACTCACTGAAGGAGAACTTCCAATGTTAGTTTGGCTGGCCGAATATTTAGTTAAATATCACTCAGGTTTTAACGTCTTTTCTTATCTGACGTTCAGAGCCATCGTCGGCTTGCTGACAGCATTATTCATTGCGTTATGGATGGGACCAACCCTGATTGCTTATCTGCAAAAGTTACAGATTGGTCAGGTTGTGCGTAATGACGGCCCGGAATCCCACTTCAGTAAACGCGGAACACCAACAATGGGCGGTTTGCTGATTTTGTTCTCCATCACTCTCTCTGTTTTGTTGTGGGCGCGTTTGGATAACCCTTATGTCTGGTGTGTACTGTTTGTGTTACTGGGCTATGGCATTGTTGGGTTTGTAGACGACTATCGCAAAGTGGTTCGCAAAGATACCAAAGGGTTAATTGCCCGTTGGAAATATTTCTGGCAATCCGTTTTAGCTTTGGGTGTGGCGTTTGCCATGTACAGTATCGGCAAAGATACGCCAGCAACACAATTGGTAGTGCCATTCTTCAAAGAAGTCATGCCACAACTGGGATTGCTTTACATTTTGTTGAGCTATTTTGTGATAGTAGGCACCAGTAATGCGGTGAACCTGACTGATGGGTTGGATGGTCTGGCTATCATGCCAACCGTGCTGGTTGCCGCCGGTTTCGCTTTGGTGGCATGGGCAACGGGTAACGTGAACTTTGCCAACTATCTGCATATACCTTATTTAAGTCACGCGGGTGAACTGGTGATTGTTTGTACCGCGATAGTGGGAGCCGGATTGGGCTTCTTGTGGTTCAACACCTACCCGGCGCAAGTATTCATGGGAGATGTGGGTTCACTGGCTTTAGGGGGAGCATTGGGCACTATTGCGGTATTGCTGCGTCAGGAGTTCCTGTTGGTCATCATGGGGGGCGTATTTGTAGTGGAAACGCTCTCTGTCATTTTGCAGGTTGGCTCATTCAAGCTGCGTGGACAGCGCATTTTCCGCATGGCACCGATTCACCATCATTATGAATTGAAAGGCTGGCCAGAGCCGCGCGTTATCGTGCGCTTCTGGATTATTTCCCTGATGTTAGTGCTGATTGGTCTGGCAACCCTTAAGGTACGTTAATCATGGCTAAGTTATTCATGACTGAATACAGGGGTAAAAAAGTCGTCATTGTCGGGTTAGGGCTGACAGGTCTTTCCTGTGTTGACTTTTTTATCACGCGGGGTGTGACTCCGCGTGTAATGGATACCCGTATCGTACCACCGGGCAGCGATAAGCTGCCTGATGATGTTGAATGCCACACTGGCAGTTTAAATAAACAATGGCTGCTTGATGCTGACTTGATCGTTGCCAGTCCGGGAATTGCGCTGGCAACGCCTGAATTGCAGGCTGCGGCAGATGCTGGCGTTGAAATTGTTGGAGATATTGAGCTGTTTTGTCGTGAAGCCATGGCACCGATTGTTGCCATTACGGGCTCAAACGGAAAAAGCACGGTGACTACTCTGGTCGGTGAGATGGCAAAAGAAGCCGGATGGCTGGTTGGGATAGGGGGGAACATTGGTATCCCTGCTCTGGAATTACTGAAAAAACCTTGTCAGTCATATGTATTGGAGCTTTCCAGCTTCCAGCTTGAAACGACTTACAGCCTGACAGCTGCCGCCGCGACTGTACTGAATGTCACCGAAGACCATATGGTGCGCTATCCAAAAGGGTTATCACAGTATCGGGCGGCGAAATTGCGGATTTACGATCAGGCAAAAGTCTGTGTAGTGAATGAACAGGATGTTTTGACGTTGCCAGAGGCGGGCAAAGATAGCCGTTGTACCAGCTTTGGTGTGGGCTGCGGGGATTATCAACTTGATAGAGAACATCAACAATTGGTGGTCAATCAGTCCCCTGTGTTGTCAACCCGTGAAATGCAGTTGGCTGGGCAACATAACTACACGAATGGGCTGGCGGCATTAGCTTTGGCGGATGCTGTCGGTATTCCTCGTGCGGCCAGCCTTCAGGCATTGCGGACTTACTCTGGGTTAGACCACCGTTTTCAGGTGATTCATATGAGAAATGGTGTTCGTTGGGTAAATGACTCTAAAGCAACCAATGTTGGCAGCACCCAAGCGGCACTCAGTGGTCTGGATCTGGAAGGTACGCTTTATCTTTTATTGGGCGGCGATGGCAAAGCGGCAGACTTTACTCCGCTGAAACCCTATATCGCAGGGAATAATATTCGTCTTTACTGTTTTGGTCGTGATGGGGATCAACTGGCGCAATTGCGTCCTGAAATCTCAATACTGACAGAAACGATGGAACAGGCGATGAGAGAAATTGCATCTAAGCTAGTTGTTGGCGATATGGTTTTACTGTCACCCGCTTGCGCGAGTTTCGATCAGTTCAATGGTTTTGAACATCGTGGTCATGAATTTGCCCGTTTGGCAGAGGAGTTAGGCTGATGACCATTCCAGGCCTTGGTAAATTTAAAAATTGGTTGGCGGGAAATGTGGAAGCAGATACCACAGATATCGTCATGTATGATCGTACCCTGGTCTGGATGGTATTGGGGCTGGCTGTTATCGGCTTTATCATGGTGACATCAGCCTCAATGCCAGTTGGTCAGCGTCTCGCTAAAGATCCCTTTATCTTTGCGCAACGTGATGCGATTTATTTGTTACTGTGCTTTGTATTATCTCTGGTCACGCTGCGCATTCCGATGGATTTCTGGCTGCGTTACAGCAATGTCATGTTGTTGTGCACAATTATGATGTTGGTTGTGGTGCTATTTGTCGGTAGCTCGGTCAATGGTGCGTCACGTTGGGTGGCGTTTGGCCCGCTGCGTATTCAACCTGCCGAATTGTCGAAATTATCGCTCTTTTGCTACCTTTCCAGTTATCTGGTCAGAAAGGTTGAGGAAGTAAGAAACAATTTCTGGGGGTTCTGCAAGCCAATGGGCGTCATGATTGCATTGGCGATTTTGCTGTTGGCACAGCCGGACTTAGGCACAGTGGTTGTGTTGTTTGTTACAACATTAGCACTGCTGTTTCTGGCAGGGGCAAAATTATGGCAGTTTCTTGCCATTATTGGCTGTGGAATATTTGCCGTATGCGTACTGATTGTTGCTGAACCTTATCGTATTCGCAGGGTGACCTCTTTTCTGAACCCGTGGGATGATCCGTTCGGCAGTGGTTATCAGTTAACCCAGTCACTCATGGCATTTGGTCGTGGTAGTTTCTTCGGGCAAGGACTGGGAAATTCAGTCCAAAAATTAGAATACCTGCCAGAAGCCCATACTGACTTTATTTTCTCCATTCTGGCCGAAGAATTAGGTTATTTCGGTGTGGTTTTAGTGTTGGCAATGGTATTCTTCGTCGCTTTCCGCGCAATGATGATTGGTCGCAGGGCATTGCAGCTTAATCAACGGTTTTCGGGCTTTTTGGCTTGTGCAATCGGCGTATGGTTCAGCTTTCAGGCCTTCATCAATGTTGGTGCAGCGGCAGGTATGTTGCCAACGAAAGGATTAACATTACCTCTGGTCAGTTACGGTGGTTCGAGCCTGATTGTGATGTCAACAGCCATCGTCTTGTTATTGCGAATTGATTATGAAGTGCGCCTGACAAAAGCACAGGCGTTCGTAAGGAGCCCTAAATGAGTGGCAAAAACCGGCGTTTAATGGTGATGGCAGGTGGTACAGGCGGTCATGTGTTTCCGGGACTGGCTGTTGCCCACCATTTAAAAGAGCAAGGGTGGGATATTCGCTGGTTGGGAACGGCTGATCGCATGGAAGCTGATTTGGTTCCAAAACATGGCATTGATATTGAGTTTATTCAGATTTCAGGATTGCGGGGCAAGGGAATCAAAGCACTACTGGCGGCCCCCATTAGAATTTTTAAAGCGATTCGGCAGGCAAAAGCGATTATGCGTCGTTACCAGCCGGACGTTGTACTGGGGATGGGAGGCTATGTCTCTGGCCCTGGTGGAATAGCTGCATGGTTATGTGGCATTCCCGTTGTTCTGCATGAACAAAACGGCATCGCAGGGCTGACTAACCGTTGGTTGGCTAAAATTGCCAAAACGGTTTTACAGGCATTTCCGGGAGCATTTCCTAAAGCACCGGTTGTTGGTAACCCTGTACGGGAAGATGTATTGGCATTACCCCTGCCTGCACAGCGTTTGGTTGGGCGTGAAGGCCCTGTTCGGGTGCTGATTGTTGGTGGTAGCCAGGGAGCAAGAATTCTGAACCAGACTATGCCAGAAATCGCCGCTCGCTTGGGCGATAAAATCACATTATGGCATCAGGCCGGTAAGGGCGCTCAGGAAGAAACACAGAAAAAATATGAAAATTTGGTCAAATCTGAATTCAAAGTGACTGAATTTATTGATGATATGGCACAGGCTTATGTGTGGGCAGATGTTGTGGTGTGTCGTTCTGGTGCGTTGACGGTCAGTGAAGTCTCTGCTGCGGGCTTACCTGCCATTTTTGTTCCATTTCAGCATAAAGATCGCCAGCAATATTGGAATGCCTTGCCATTGGAGAAAGTAGGGGCTGCAAAGATACTCGAACAGCCTGAGTTTACGGTCGAAGCGGTGGCAGAATTGTTAACTCAGTGGCAACGCCCTCAATTACTGGAAATGGCAGAAAAAGCGCGCTCAGTGGCTATCATTAACGCAACCGAGCGGGTGTCAGCAGCACTGATCGATGCTGTTGAAAATCATTCAGGCCGTTCTAAATAGAACGGTGAAGTAAACATAACGAGTGAAGATTAAAACGTGAATACACAACAATTGGCGAAATTAAGAGCTTCAGTGCCTGAAATGAGAAAAGTCAGGCATATCCACTTTGTCGGCATAGGTGGTGCTGGCATGGGTGGTATCGCCGAGGTGTTGGCTAATGAAGGTTATCAGATAAGTGGTTCTGATCTGGCGCCCAATCCTGTCACACAACAACTGATTGCACTGGGCGTAACTATTTATTTTAATCACCGCCCGGAAAATGTGCGGGATGCCAGTGTAGTGGTTGCATCCACAGCTATTCCTGCGGATAACCCAGAAATTATTGCGGCTCGTGAAGCGCGCATTCCAGTGATTCGCCGTGCAGAAATGCTGGCAGAGCTTATGCGTTACCGTCATGGCATTGCCATTGCAGGAACGCATGGAAAAACGACTACAACAGCCATGATTGCCGGTATTTATGCGCAAGCGGGTCTCGATCCAACCTTTGTTAATGGTGGGCTAGTGAAGGCCGCAGGCACACATGCCCGTTTAGGTAGCAGTCGTTACCTGATTGCGGAAGCTGATGAAAGTGATGCGTCATTTTTACATTTGCAACCCATGATGGCAGTGGTTACCAATATTGAAGCAGACCATATGGATACCTATCAGGGAGACTTCGAAAATCTGAAACAGACGTTCGTTAATTTCCTGCATAACCTGCCGTTTTATGGTCGGGCTGTGATGTGCATTGATGATCCTGTTGTGAAAGAACTCATTCCCCGGATTGGGCGTTATATCACAACCTACGGTTTTAGCGAGGAAGCGGACGTTCGTATTACTCACTATGAGCAGAAGGGCGCACAGGGATTCTTCACTATTAGCCGGCATGATTTGCCAGAACTGCATGTGGTGTTAAATGCACCGGGGCGTCACAACGCGTTGAATGCGACGGCTGCTGTGGCTGTAGCGACAGAAGAGGGCATCAATGATGCTGCTATTTTGGCGTCACTGGCAGAATTTCAGGGAACCGGGCGTCGATTTGATTTTCTGGGTGAGTTTTCCCTCAGGCATATCAATGAGAAAGAAGGCAGTGTGATGTTGGTAGATGATTATGGTCATCATCCAACTGAAGTTGACGCTACGATTAAAGCTGCACGGGCTGGTTGGACGGATAAACGTATAGTGATGGTATTCCAGCCGCACCGTTATTCAAGAACGCGTGATTTATATGATGATTTTGCCAATGTTCTGAATCAGGTAGATGTTTTATTGATGCTGGATGTATATGCAGCAGGTGAAACCCCTATTCCTGGAGCGGATAGCCGTTCGTTATGCCGTACTATCCGTAGCCGTGGAAAATTGGATCCGATTTTCGTGTCAGAGCCTGAGCAAATTTCAGTCATACTGTCACAAGTAATAGAAAACAATGACTTAGTATTGGTACAGGGTGCCGGTAATATCGGTAAAATAGCGCGCAATCTGGCTGAAACAAAATTACAGCCATCTTTTAATGAGGGAGAACATCATGGTTGATAAAGTCGCCGTTCTGTTAGGTGGAACATCCGCTGAACGTGAGGTATCACTGCTGTCAGGACAAGCTGTTGTGGCAGGGCTGAAAGAAGCCGGCATTGATGCCCACTCAGTTGATACAAAAGACTTTGATGTGACTAAACTCAAGGAAGAAGGATTCAGTAAAGTTTTTATCGCGCTACATGGCCGTGGCGGTGAAGATGGCACTGTGCAAGGTTTGTTGGAATTTTTACAACTTCCTTATACCGGCAGTGGTGTTATGGCCTCAGCCTTGTCAATGGACAAATTGCGCACAAAACATCTATGGCAAGGAGCAAAACTGCCGGTTTCTCCTTATGTCGCAATTAATGTTCAAAAATTTGAACAAGTTAATGATTTTCAACTCAAAGAGTATGTTCAAGAATTAGGCTTGCCATTAATGGTTAAACCCAATCTGGAAGGTTCCAGTGTAGGGATGACTAAAGTGAATGACTATTCCGAATTGCGCGGCGCATTGGAATTGGCATTCCAGTACGACACTAATGTGTTGGTTGAGAAATGGTTGTTTGGCCCTGAATATACCGTGGGTTTTTTGGGGGATGAGGCGCTTCCTTCAATCCGTATCCAAGCTCCGGATGTGTTTTATGACTACGATGCGAAATATATTTCCAACGAAACACAATACTTCTGCCCAAGCGGTTTAAGTGCAGAAAAAGAGCAGGAAATGATGGAGATCGCATCAAGGGCTTACAAGGCGCTGGGATGTAGTGGTTGGGGACGAGTCGATATTATGGACGATGGCAATGGTAACTTTTACCTGTTGGAAGTGAATACTTCCCCGGGCATGACCAGCCATAGTCTGGTGCCCATTGCTGCACGTCAGGCAGGGCTCAATTTTTCTCAACTCGTAGCGAGAATTTTGGAATTGGCTGATTGATATGTCACAGGCAGCCCGGAATTTCCGGGAGCGGGAGAGCGAAGCTCAGGGAGCTCGTCCCAGTAATGGTTATTATCTGGTAGGGATTATTTTCTTCCTGATGGTGATTGGTATCATCACATGGGGAGGCTGGATGACCTTGGACTGGATGAAGGATTCGAACAGATTACCGCTCTCAAAACTGGTGTTGACTGGTGAACGCCATTACACCACGAATGATGATGTCAGACAGGCTATTTTGTCTTTGGGGGCACCCAAAACATTTATGACTCAGGATGTCAACGTCATTCAAGAAAAGATTGAGCAACTGCCATGGATTCGGCAGGTCACTGTACGTAAACAATGGCCTGATGAACTGAAAATACATCTGGTAGAATACGTTCCTTATGCGCGCTGGAATGACACCCAAATGCTGGATGCAGAAGGCCGGGTATTCAGCTTGCCGACGGAACGCAGTGCAAACGGGCAATACCCGATGCTACAGGGGCCAGAAGGCAGAGAAAAAGACGTATTGGATGAGTACCGTATAATGGCGTCTTTGCTTGAAGGACACCAAATTAAATTGAAAACGGTGATCATGACAGCGCGCAACTCCTGGCAGTTGATATTGGATAACGGTATCCGATTGGAGTTAGGAAATCGAGATAAAATGGAGCGAATGAAACGTTTTGTTGAACTTTATCCTGTATTGCTGAAAAACACGGAAAAGCGCGTGGACTATGTTGACTTACGTTATGACAGCGGTGCTGCGGTAGGTTGGGCTCCTTTATTAACTGATACGCCGGTTTCAATGAACGGGCAAGAAAACAAACAGTGACTGGTAATAATACAGAAACAGGCAGAATAACGATGATCAAATCAACGGACAGAAAATTGGTAGTTGGCCTTGAAATCGGGACAGCAAAAGTATCTGCCCTGGTTGGTGAAATTCTGCCCGATGGTATGGTTAATATTATCGGAGTAGGAAGTTGCCCATCTCGCGGCATGGATAAAGGCGGTGTCAACGATCTTGAGTCGGTCGTTAAATGCGTACAGCGAGCCATTGATCAGGCTGAACTTATGGCAGATTGCCAAATCTCTTCAGTCTATCTGGCGCTTTCCGGCAAACATATCAGTTGCCAGAACGAAATTGGCATGGTGCCGATTTCGGATGAAGAAGTTACACAGGATGATGTGGACAGCGTTGTCCATACGGCCAAATCGGTTCGTGTTCGTGATGAACACCGTATTCTGCATGTGATACCACAGGAATATGCGATTGACTATCAGGAAGGGATCAAAAATCCAGTCGGGCTGTCCGGTGTGCGTATGCAGGCAAAAGTCCACTTGATTACCTGCCATAACGACATGGCGAAGAATATCGTAAAAGCTGTTGAACGTTGTGGTCTGAAAGTTGACCAACTTATTTTTGCCGGACTGGCAGCAAGTTATGCTGTGCTAACGGAAGATGAGCGTGAATTGGGAGTGTGTGTCGTTGATATTGGCGGCGGCACGATGGATATCGCTGTATACACTGGCGGCGCGTTGCGTCATACCAAGGTTATTCCTTACGCAGGCAATGTGGTGACCAGTGATATCGCCTATGCGTTTGGTACTCCCCCAAGTGATGCGGAAACCATCAAGGTTCGCCATGGCTGCGCATTGGGCTCAATAGTCAGCAAGGATGAGAGTGTAGAAGTCCCGAGCGTGGGAGGTCGTCCTCCTCGCAGTTTGCAGCGTCAGACATTGGCTGAGGTGATAGAGCCTCGTTATACCGAACTGCTGAATTTAGTAAACGATGAAATTTTGCGATTGCAGGATCAATTGCGTCAGCAGGGCGTAAAACACCACCTGGCAGCGGGGATTGTCCTGACAGGCGGAGGAGCCCAGATTGATGGTCTTGCCGATTGTGCTCAGCGGGTATTCCATACCCAAGTGCGCATTGGTCGTCCCCTGAACATCACCGGGTTGACAGATTATGTGCAGGAGCCTTGCTACTCAACAGCAGTTGGGCTTCTGCATTATGGCAAAGAGTCTCACCTTGGGGGAGATTCTGATGCCGATAAAAGAACGTCAGTGAGCGGCTGGTTTAAGAAAGTCAGTCACTGGCTGAGAAAAGAATTTTGATTTTTTATACAGAGGCTACGACAATGTCGCCGGCCTTGATATAAAGGCACAAAACGGAGAGAAATTATGTTTGAACCACTGGAATTAACCAACGACGCGGTGATTAAAGTCATCGGCGTCGGCGGCGGCGGCGGTAATGCTGTAGAGCACATGGTGCGTGAGCGTATTGAAGGTGTAGACTTCTTTGCGATTAACACTGATGCTCAGGCGCTGCGTAAGACGGCTGTTGGTCAGACTATCCAGATTGGCAACGGCATTACAAAAGGATTGGGTGCTGGAGCAAACCCTGAGGTTGGCCGTACTGCTGCGGAAGAAGATCGCGAATCATTGCGTACCGCACTGGAAGGTGCTGACATGGTATTCATCGCCGCAGGCATGGGTGGTGGTACAGGAACAGGGGCGGCCCCTGTTGTGGCCGAAATTGCTAAAGAACTCGGCATTCTGACTGTTGCTGTTGTCACTAAGCCATTTAATTTTGAAGGCAAAAAACGTATGGCCTTCGCGGAACAAGGGATCACTGAACTGTCCAAGCATGTGGATTCATTGATTACCATTCCAAATGATAAATTACTGAAAGTTCTGGGTCGCGGAATTTCCCTGTTGGATGCATTCGGTGCAGCTAATGACGTTCTGAAAGGAGCGGTACAGGGTATTGCCGAACTGATTACCCGCCCGGGATTGATGAACGTTGACTTCGCTGACGTTCGTACCGTGATGTCTGAAATGGGTTACGCCATGATGGGATCTGGTATTGCACAAGGTGAAGATCGAGCGGAAGAGGCAGCAGAAATGGCTATCTCCAGCCCATTACTGGAAGATATTGATCTTTCTGGTGCACGCGGCGTTCTGGTTAACATTACAGCGGGCTTCGACCTGCGACTGGATGAATTTGAAACGGTGGGTAACACAATCCGTGCATTTGCTTCTGATAATGCAACGGTAGTTATCGGTACGTCACTGGATCCAGATATGAACGATGAGTTGCGCGTGACTGTCGTGGCTACCGGCATTGGGATGGATAAACGTCCTGAAATTACGCTGGTGACCAACAACAAAGCGCCTCAGGCAAACACGATGGATCGCCGTTACCCGCAGATGCCTGGTGGCATTCCAGCGTTGTCTGATGAGAACAAAACAGCAGCCAAAGTCGTTAATGACCAGAGTACGCATACAAGCAAGGAACCTGATTATCTGGACATTCCTGCATTTTTACGTAAGCAGGCCGATTGATTGCTAAAAAATTGGTTTCTCCGCTTTTTGTGCTAAACTATCCTGCCAATCATGCTTTATAGTGATTGGCGGGATAAGTAACATTGCGAGATATAAACGATGATCAAACAAAGGACATTAAAACGTATTGTTCAAGCGACGGGCGTCGGTTTGCACACCGGTAAAAAAGTCACGCTGACAATGCGTCCAGCACCGGCTAATACCGGGGTCATCTATCGTCGTACTGACCTGAATCCTCCGGTAGATTTTCCGGCAGATGCTAAATCTGTACGTGATACCATGCTCTGCACTTGTCTGGTGAATGAGCATGATGTACGGATTTCAACCGTTGAGCATTTGAATGCAGCGTTGGCAGGGCTGGGTATCGATAACATTGTTGTTGAAGTCGATGCGCCAGAAATCCCGATTATGGATGGTAGCGCTAGCCCGTTCGTTTTCCTGCTATTGGATGCGGGTATTGAAGAACTGAATGTAGCGAAAAAATTCGTGCGCATGAAAGAGAGTGTTCGTGTGGAAGAGGGTGATAAATGGGCTGAATTGTCGCCTTATCACGGTTTTAGTCTCGATTTTACCATTGACTTTAACCACCCCGCGATCGATTCCAGCTCACAGCGTTATGCACTGGATTTCTCAGCAGATTCATTTGTTCGCCAGATCAGTCGTGCGCGTACTTTCGGCTTTATGCGCGATATTGAGTACCTGCAATCTAAAGGACTGTGTCTTGGCGGCAGCTTCGATTGTGCGATTGTAGTAGATGATTATCGCGTGCTCAATGAAGATGGTTTGCGCTTCGAAGATGAATTTGTGCGCCATAAAATGCTGGATGCGATCGGCGATCTGTTTATGTGTAGCTATAACATCATTGGCGCCTTTACTGCGTTCAAGTCAGGCCATGCATTGAACAACAAACTGTTACAAACAGTTTTGGCGCAGGAAAGCGCTTGGGAGTTTGTCACATTTGAAGATGAAGCTGAAATGCCACTGGCTTTCCGTGCTCCATCACTGGTGTTGGCATAATGGCTAACGTGTGTATTGGTAAAGAGTGTTGAGAACATTCCGATGATGCACCAGTGGGTTATGTTATCTATTACGCTCCTTTCGCTGATGTTTTTTATTCAGCGTTAGCGCTTCTTCTTGGCTGCACTGGTACCCTCTCCGGCCAGCGCAGCCAATCGTTCCAATCTTCTTTTCAATTTCTCAGGGCTATGTTCAGCCAACATCATTAATGTTTTTGCGCTTTCATGAGTGAGCTGGCGCTTTGGTAATTCCTTATTATCATTATTGAATGCCTTTGTTGACGATCCTGAAAGACTCTGAGCATTATTATCACACTTAATCATTAATGATGGATTAATCCTGATGTCGATTGAGGATAAAGATGGTAGAATTTCGCTCCTTAGAGTAGATAGCAAAACGGGGATTTCATAACGAAGCCGGGTCATCCAACTGGCATTTCCTGCTTCCAGTACCAGAATTTGTTTGCGATAATTGGCGACCCTGCACCATGGGTGTAATTGGGCAGGAAGCAAACTGAGAACGGCACGGTTGAGTTTCAATAATGCGATGGCATGTCTTTGAATAACCTGAAGCGGGCTTTTCCCGACAGTCGCCGCGTCTTCAAATAGCGTATCTAGTGATTGTGGGCGGCTATCTCGCATAATAAAGGCAGTTCCAGTATTTATTAATGAAGGGTTAATGAGTATTTTAAATCTTTGGCGACAATTTGGTAGGCGTTATTTTTGGTCTCACCTTTTACTGGGCATGGTTGCTACAGGAATTGGTGTCCCTGCTGTTTTTGCCGGAGTGACAGAAAGTCCTTCCCATACAAACACTTCCTCTACCCAGGGAAACCAGAATCAAGCCTTTTCCTCGTTTGAGCATTTGTTCCAATTACATTTATTTCAACTAAAAAGTGTTCAGCGTCAACCCTCGAATTATTTAAATTACTGGCAGCAACACGCTGTTCGTAATGTTATCCGTCAACTTTCTTTTGCTTTTTCGATTACGGAACCTGTTAAGTACGAAGCAGCAAAAGAAAGCACCCGGATTTCTTCTCCAACCATGCAGCAACTTATGCTGGATACGTTGCATGCCATGCTGACTCAGGCTCCAATGCCATATGATGAGTCTATCTCAGATGTTGCAATGTTGAAAGTTGTGCATCCTGATACCCATACTCCAGCATTCTGGGTCGCCAAAACTCAAGGCATCAGGGCAGGGCCGGTATCCAATCAATTATCTTTGCTTTAATGTTTCTGTCTTGTTTTTCTTTTAATTAAGACAGTTTTTAGGAAATGATTGGTTACAGAAGAAGTAGCCTTATCCGAGATGTACTAATTATGCTGATTAAATTACTAACGAAAATTTTTGGTAGCCGTAATGATCGTACTTTGCGTCGCTTACGCAAAGTGGTTGATGTAATCAACCGTCTGGAGCCGGATTTTGAAAAACTCTCTGATGAAGAACTGAAAGCGAAAACAGAGCAATTTCGTGCTCGTTTGAAAGAAGGAGAGTCGCTGGATAAAATTCTGCCGGAAGCGTTTGCGACGGTGCGTGAAGCCAGTAAACGTGTATTTGGTATGCGTCACTTTGATGTGCAGTTGCTGGGCGGGATGGTATTGAATGAACGCTGCATAGCAGAGATGCGTACTGGTGAAGGTAAGACACTGACCGCAACATTACCGGCTTATCTTAACGCCTTAAGCGGGCGCGGTGTCCATGTTGTAACCGTGAACGACTATCTGGCACAACGTGATGCTGAAAACAATCGTCCATTGTTTGAATTTCTTGGCCTGACAGTGGGCATTAACTTGCCTGGTATGGCAGCGCCAGCAAAACGTGAAGCCTATGCCGCTGACATTACTTACGGCACCAACAATGAGTATGGTTTCGACTATTTGCGTGACAACATGGCGTTCAGCCCAGAAGAACGAGTCCAGCGTAAATTGCATTACGCATTGGTGGATGAAGTGGACTCCATTCTGATCGATGAAGCTCGCACCCCATTGATTATTTCTGGGCCTGCGGAGGATAGCTCTGAACTTTATATCAAAGTGGATAAGCTGATCCCGAAACTGATCCGTCAAGAAAAAGAGGATTCAGATACATTCCAGGGTGAAGGACACTTTTCTGTTGATGAAAAAACACGCCAAGTCAATTTGACAGAACGTGGTCTGGTATTGGTTGAAGAGTTATTGGTGGAAGCCAAATTAATGGAGGAAGGTGAATCCTTGTATTCTCCGACCAATATTATGCTGATGCACCATGTGACGGCTGCCCTGCGCGCCCATGCGTTGTTTACCCGTGATGTAGACTATATTGTCAAAGATGGTGAGGTCATCATTGTTGATGAGCACACCGGGCGAACCATGCAGGGTCGTCGTTGGTCTGATGGCCTTCATCAGGCGGTGGAAGCCAAAGAACATGTTGAAATTCAGAATGAAAACCAGACACTGGCGTCTATCACATTCCAGAACTATTTCCGTATATATGAGAAACTGGCAGGGATGACGGGTACTGCCGATACAGAAGCCTTTGAATTTAGCTCTATTTATAAATTAGATACCATCGTCATTCCAACAAACCGCCCAATGATCCGTCAGGATTTACCTGATCTGGTTTACATGACAGAAGCAGAAAAAATTGAGGCGATCATCGAAGATATCAGAGAGCGTACAAGCCGTGGTCAGCCCGTTTTGGTGGGAACCATTTCAATTGAGAAATCAGAGGTTGTTTCTAACGCATTAACTAACGCCGGTATTGTACATAACGTCTTGAACGCAAAATTCCATGCAATGGAAGCTGACATTATTGCTCAGGCAGGTCAGGCCAGCACGGTGACCATTGCGACTAACATGGCGGGGCGTGGTACCGATATCATGTTGGGCGGAAGCTGGCAGACAGAAATTTCCAAACTGGAAAATCCAACTGAAGCAGAAATCGAAAAAATCAAAGCTGCGTGGCAAGAGCGCCATGATGCGGTATTGGCTGCGGGTGGTTTGCATATTGTTGGTACAGAGCGTCATGAATCCCGCCGTATTGATAACCAGTTACGTGGTCGTGCGGGACGTCAGGGAGACGCTGGTTCTTCGCGCTTCTATCTGTCAATGGAAGACTCCTTGATGCGCATTTTTGCTTCTGACCGCGTTACCGGCATGATGCGTAAACTTGGTATGCAGCCAGGGGAAGCGATTGAACATCCATGGGTGACTAAAGCAATTGCTAATGCCCAGCGTAAAGTTGAGAGCCGTAACTTCGATATCCGTAAGCAATTACTGGAATATGATGATGTTGCCAATGATCAGCGTCGGGCGATTTATGCCCAACGTAACGACTTGCTTGATGTGAGTGATGTTAGTGAAACTATTGCCAGCATTCGTGAAGATGTTTTCAAGACCACGATTGATGCTTATATTCCACCACAATCACTGGAAGAAATGTGGGATGTTGAAGGATTGCAGGAACGTTTAGTCAACGACTTCGATCTGGCGCTGCCAATTAAAGAATGGCTGGATAAAGAACCTGAGCTGCATGAAGAGACGCTACGTGAGCGCATTCTGGAGAAAGCGATTGAGGTTTATAAACAGAAAGAAGAAGTTGTCAGTGCAGAAATGATGCGTAACTTCGAAAAAGGCATCATGTTGCAAACCTTGGATACATTGTGGAAAGAACATCTGGCAGCGATGGATTACCTGCGCCAGGGCATTCACCTGCGCGGCTATGCTCAGAAAGATCCGAAGCAGGAATACAAGCGTGAATCTTTTGCCATGTTTTCCAATATGCTGGAATCACTGAAATATGAAGTGATCAGCACGTTGGGCAAAGTTCAGGTCAGAATGCCAGAAGAAGTTGAAGCGTTGGAGCAGCAGCGTCGTGAAGAGGCTGAACGTCTGGCAAGACAGCAACACCTGAGCCATGAAATCGAGCAGGGAGCGTTGATGTCAGAAGCAGAAGCTCAGATGGCAACAGGAGAGCGTAAAGTTGGCCGCAACGATCCATGCCCATGTGGTTCTGGCAAAAAATATAAGCATTGTCACGGCCGCTTATAATTAAAACTAATTTTGCTAATGGTGCGTAACCATTAGCAAAAAACAGCTCAAACCCTCGTTCAATCGTGACGGGGGTTTGATTATATTGACGATTAAATCTTAGCCTTTTCGTCACTCTCCAATACCAATACTTGCATATTGCCTACATTTTCAATGAATTTATCGTCATGGGAAATAAGTACCATTGCTCCGGTATAATCATGCAATGCTTTTTGAAGTAATTCACGTGATTCAATATCCAGATGATTATCTGGTTCATCTAATAACAGTAGGGCAGGTGCATATGGCCCACAGAACAGGCAAGCCAGCGCGACCTTAAGTTGTTCTCCTCCACTCAGATAGCCGACAGGCTTCAGAGCTTCTTCGCCACGAATACGTAATTGTGCCAATCGAGTGCGGTAGCGATCTTCAGTCCAACCCGGTGACTGCCGTTGAAAGTTATACAGCGCAGATTGAGTTTTATCGAGAAACGAAAAATGTTGATCCATTAAGCGATACGAGGGGGTTATTCGGCAAGTTCCCTGTTTAGGCAAGTAATTCCCCGCCATCACCTTTAATAAGGTTGATTTTCCACTGCCGTTTTTGCCAACGACAGCAAGACGCTCATCATTATTGATAGTCAGACTGATAGGAGATCCTGAACCAAAAGGTAAGATGACATCCTGTAAGTAAAGTAGAGGAGCAGTAGCCGTTTGTGGGGCCGCAACGACAATTGATAATGGATCGATAATTTCCAGTTTCGCTCTGGCATCTGTAGCGAGTGATGAACTCCTTTGAGTTCGTTCTGTGTGTTGTATTGCTTGCCGTGCCAGCGTGGCTTCTGAGCGCCCAAGTTGACGATCAAGGAGGATTTTGGCTTGATTGGCATTTTCTCGTTTTTGCTTGCCTTGACTTTGCCTTTTACTGGTTTTTTCACGGTCTTTTTGCTTATCACGCAAAACTTGTTTCAGACTTTTTTGAGTTTGATCCACTTCGCGTTGAATACCGAGCCTTAGTTGTTCCTTACTTTCCTGCCAAGTTTCCCATCCACCGATACTACGAGATAGCCCCAATCCACCAAGTTCATAAACAATCGATACATGTTGTAAAAGTTGGGTATCATGGGTTATCAGCAAAATACCACCGCTGAAAGTTCCCAGCCATTGAGATAACCAAAGACGCCCTGGCCGATCAAGGTGGTTACTTGGTTCATCCAGAATCATAAAACCCGCACCTTGCCGCTTTAGCGCTAATAGCCTGATCCGTGTTTGCTCACCACCGCTGAGGGAATCAAAAGGCTGATTTAATATATCTGGATTGAGTTCACCTTCCGCAAGCAAAGATTCAGTCTGAAATTGCCAGTCCCAATTACCTTCCATAACATCAAAATCTGCGGCATCACCAACACCTGCCAGAACACGTCTATTAGCATTCATTATATTGGTTAATCCCAACATATCGGCAGCGTTACCAGAAAAAGATGCTAATCCCTGTGACAAATAGCCCACATCACAGAAGTGTTTCACATTACCTTCTGTGGGAGAGGTCTGTTTTGCCAATATTGATGCCAGCCAGGATTTACCAATGCCATTACGCCCTACTAACGCATGTTGCTCTGCATTCAAAAACATATCAATGCCAGAAAAGAGAGGCTTTGTTTCGCCAGAAAACTGATAGGCGATGTGTCTTGCTTCGATTAATGATTGAACATCATTTTGCATAAACTGTGTTTCCTTAATCTTTAAAATAGTCGTTTGAATCTATTTGTAGGCTAATTTCTTACACTGTTTGCAATCTGTTTTTACATGATAGGTTTTATGTCGTGAGGTTATGGGTAATAAAAATCGGTGGAAATCGGCTAGACATTGAATGAAATACAAGTTTGCGATTCAAGCTAATTTTAATGTAGTCTGCAAGAGATAATCACCTAAGTTAAATAATCAACAGCAAGAAAAGCAATTATGGAAAAAAAACATCTGCATATTGCAGCAGGTATCATTAAAAATAGCAATGATGAGATTTTTATCACACAACGCAATGCTGATTCACATATGGGCGGATTTTGGGAGTTTCCCGGAGGAAAACTTGAACAGGGAGAAACGCCTGAACAGGCGTTAATCAGAGAGCTAAAGGAAGAAGTTGGTATCACGGTAACTCATAGTGAAATGATGGATACCATCACACATGATTTTCCTGACAGAAGAATCACGCTCTACTTTTTTCTGGTCGATGAATGGAAAGATGAGCCATTTGGTAAAGAAGGGCAACCTTCTCGCTGGGTTTTGCAATCAGAATTAATTGCTGATGAATTCCCCCCGGCAAACCGCAGTATTGTGGATTTACTGACGAATTAGCTTTTTATTGGTTAGAGGTTCATTAATTGGCTATTTGTTGGATAGTCTGGTTTTGAAATCAGGCATTATACAGCAGCGCCGAATATCACTGGCGCTGCTGTATTAGCGGTCACAACTGAAATAGCAGTTATAACCAGAAGTTAGGCGATATTACTTATCCAGATTTGGATCTTCGCTCCAGTTATCATTCTCTGAACTGTCGCTCTGGCTCGGTATTTTCTTTTCTTCGCTGGCCCATTCGCCTAAGTCGATTAGTTGGCAACGTTTACTGCAAAATGGGCGGTACGGGCTAATTTCCCCCCATATTACTGTGTTGCCGCATGTAGGGCATTCGACAGTCAATACTTCAGACATCTTACTTTCTCCTGCTAAATTTGAATCCTATGTTAACAGCAGGCTAATTCAAATGACAAATGAGCAGGCACAACGCCATGTTCACTATCCATAGGCAAGAAACGGATGGCAAAGCGCGTCTTGTAGCCAGAGACTTGTGGATAAACTAATGCACCCAACACAACGTCTAGCTTTAATCTCAATAAGTCTGCCTCATCAGCGTTTCCCTGATAGAACCCATTATGACTGGTTTTAGGAGTGAATGCCGCTGAATGGCGTATGAGTCCTAAAATGCTTTCCAGTGCTTGTTGTAATGGGCGAAGGCTATCTAACCAGTTTTTTACGGATTCGTCCCTGACAGATTGGGGTAAATGCAGCCACAGATGCAATGTTGGCAAATCAAAGCTACAACATCCTCCGGGGATACTGAGTCGTTGGCGCACCATACTGATAATGCGATCTTCTTTGATATATTGGCTCAGTCTTGGGGCTTTATTCAAAGCAATACTGCGTCCCTTAAGTTGTTCTGCCAGATTTTGGATCATTGCAGTATCAGCATTGGGAGCACAGAGCCACTGTTTCAATTTTGCCTGTTGACGGTCGAGTTCTTTCAATAATTCAGAGCGAACTTCACCACGTTCTAAAATCTCAATTAATTCGGCAATTGTACGGAAAAACGCGAGGCTACTCGCCTGAGAATCCAGATGGCGTTGTTTTTCCAACTGTTGTAGTGAAGATTCAATTCTCAACCATGAACGCATTTTTTCATTGAGTGGATGTTCAAAAATAATAGTGGAGGTTGCATCACTCATTATGGTTTTCCTGTCTGACTGATTTTGCTAGTTTTAAATACTGTTGATGTAGTTCGACCACACGGGAAGCAATATTTTGCTCGTCGTTGCGGTTAATAATGACATCATCTGCTTTTTCCAGTCTGGCCTGACGGCTGGCTTGTGCAGCCAGAATATTTTCGACCTGCTCACGGCTCACGCCATCACGAGCCATAGTTCGGGCTATCTGTGTTTCTTCTGGGACATCAACAACTAAAATACGGTCTGCTAAATGCGTTAAATTATTTTCAATAAGTAGGGGAACTACCCAAATAACATAGGATGCAGTAACTTGGTTCAGTTGTTTGTGTGTTTCTTTTTGTATCAGCGGATGCAAGAGCGCATTGATCCACTGCTTTTCTTCCGGGGCAGCAAAAATTTTTTGGCGCAGCAATGCGCGGTTAAGGCTGCTATCGGCTAATAATATGTCGGGACCAAAGTGTTCTGTGATTGCCTGCAATGCGGGAGTGCCAGGAGCAACAACTTCTCTGGCAATAATATCAGCATCAATAAGAGGAACACCAAGGGATGAAAATACATTAGAGATAGTCGTTTTACCGCTACCAATTCCACCTGTGAGTGCAACAATATAAGCCATTCTATCCCTTAAAATATTTCTGATAGCATAATTAAATTGTAACCCAAGGGAGGCTGATGAGCTATAAACAAACGCGTATATCCCTCCTGCCTTCCAAGTTGAATTGTTAAATACGCTTTTTTACAAGCCACATGATTCACTATATTAACTGTGTTCCTTGGGATACGTTCTCTAACACCACGCTGTAACCTGAAACCCATTGTCTAATACTTCTGCTTTTTGCTCCTGAGAAAAAACAACCCGATATGTAAATATATTGTTAAGATAATATTGTGCCTAATTGAAAAATGGGCAGGTACATGGCCAGCAATAATAAACCAACAACCAGTGCCATTATTAGCATCAATAGAGGTTCAAGTAATTGAACTAAACTATCAGCAAGGTTGATGGATTTTTCCTGATACCATTTTGCAAGATTAAATAAAAATAACTCTAATTGCCCAGATTCTTCACCTATAGTGACAAACTGTTGACATAAAGAAGGAAAATATTTTGCTTTTTTTAAAGCATCACTCATTGGAACCCCTTGTTGGATTTGCCGATGTAAATATTTTATGCCAGTGATAAAAACAGGGTGGTGAGTGGCATTAAGTGCGCATTCCAGCCCGGTTGTAAGTGTTAACCCTGCTTTCTGTGTCATAAATAGAATATGGAATACTTGATTGGTTTGCTGGTAAATCGTGAGTTGCTTAAACAGGGGAAGTTTCAGCAGGAACATTTTTTCCTTTTTTTGCACGATGGAAAAGTGATGGCGTAACCACAGATAACTAATCAGTGATATCAATATTACTATCAGCAATAGTACTCCATGCTGAATTAAGAAATCAGAACCCGATAAAACCCATTGGGTTAACAAAGGCAAAGTAGCATTAAATGAAGAATAAACGTGCCGGAATTCCGGCAAGACAAAAACCAACATCAGGATGACAACGAGAATACTCACAAAAGCGACAATCAAAGGGTAACGATAAGCCTTTTGAATTTTCTTCCTTAACGTATCTTGCTGCTCCAGCCGATGAAGGATTAATTGACAGCAATTTTCAAGTTGGCCTGTTTGTTCTCCTACAGCAATAATCTGGCTGAATAAGGGAGGAAATAATTTTGGATAATATTCCAATGTTGTGGAGAATGGTTCACCTTGGCTAATTTTCTGAATCATGTCTGTTAATACACATCGCCAAAGTGCATGTTTGCATTCTTGTAATAAGATAGCTAATCCCCGAAGCAGGGGAATTCCTGAAGTCAGTAACGAGCTTAACTGATGAATAAAATGCAGGCGATAAGCAACCTCCTTTTCACTATAATGAATGACTTTTTTGCATTTAATCGAATAGGGTTGCAAATCGAGATAATTTAAGTGTTGAAATACGCTTTTTTTGCTGTGGCCGATGCTTTCTCCCTTGATGGATTTTCCTTTATTATTAACCGCTTGCCATTGGTAAATATATTCTATTTTCATACTGTCTCATGGCCTGTAATCTGATAAATCTCTTCGAGGGTAGTTATTCCTTTTTCCACTAATGCCAACCCTGCTGAAAAAAGCGTTGCATCCTGTTGTGAGGCAAATAAATGTGAAATGTTTTTACTTGCATGTTCAGACATCATTGACTGCTGGAGTTCTGGTTTTATTTCGAGAAATTCGTAAATAGCTGTCCTGCCGTAATAACCAGAAAAACAGTAATCACAACCAACGGCATTCCACTTTCTGATAGAGACAAGTTGCTTTGCAGATAAGGGGAGAGTTTTTGTCTCACTGATAAGGTTAGGTATGATGGTGGGCGTTATGTCTTGCTGGCGGCAATGGGGGCAGAGTTTACGAACCAGTCGCTGTGCAATAATCAACTTCACGCATGACGCTGTCGTGTAGCCAGAAATTCCCAAATTTTGCAGGCGGGATAGAGTATCAATGGTGGAGTTGGTATGCAGTGTTGATAAAACCAAGTGCCCCGTTTGCGCTGCTTTCATTGATATCTCGGCGGTTTCATTATCACGAATCTCACCAACCATGATGATATCGGGATCCTGGCGTAATAATGCCCTGAGAACTTTGGCAAAATCCAGCCCAATCTTATTATTTACAGGTGTCTGGTTGATGCCATTCAATGGAATTTCAACAGGATCTTCGACACTACAGATATTCTTTTTGGCTTGGTTTAAATATTGCAGACAGCTATAGAGCGTGACAGTTTTTCCACTCCCCGTTGGGCCGGTTACCAAAATCATTCCTTGTGGTAAATGGATCTTCTGTTTTAATAATTGTAACTGTGGTTCAGGCATACCCAGTTGTTCCAGGGACAATTGGTGTATGGTATTTAAAATACGCAGAACTATTTTTTCCCCATGTAAGGTTGGTAGTGTTGATATGCGTATTGCATAGTTATTTGTATTATCGCTCCAATCAAATTGCCCATCCTGAGGTTGGCGTTTTTCAGCAATATTGAGTTTTGCCATAATCTTTAACCGAGCGGGAATACTGGTATTCATTTGAGCTGGTGGAGTGTGCATGGCATGTAATATCCCATCAACTCGGATACGTATTTGATAACAATGTTGGGAAGGTTCAAAATGAATGTCTGAAGCTCTTTTCTGGATTGAGGTTAATATTGTTTGGTTGATTAATTGAATAACAGGTGTATCTATATCCTCATCCTGAAAACCGTTTACTTGCACCATATGAAGATTGGAATGGTGATTATCCAGACTATCAATGCGATAAGATTTATCTCCATTATTTTCTGCGCAGTGATGTTCTTCTGATACGACGGGTTTTTCCTGCATCAGCAGTGATTCTATTTTTGCTTCTGGCCAGATGTCTATATTAACCATTAAGCCGGAAATAAAACGCAATGCAGCGACGAAATCCTCATTGGGTGATTTACTACAGGCAATAGTAATAGTTTGGAGATCTTTTTTTATAATAATCGATTGGTGCCGTTGACATAATTCCTTTACTTCTCTTTCCATTAAGAGATTTTCTTTATTTGTCATTAATTACATTCCTTTGAACGGTTAATTATTTAACACGATTTTTTGAAAAGGTTATTTAAAAGTATGTTTTTAGAATTTTAAGGTTTCCTGACATTTTAGTTTTAATGATTCATTTTTAGATTCACAAATAGTATTCCATTGTGTGATACCTGTTTTCATATCTTGAGTGGGTTTTAAAGTGGCGTTAAGTCCGCTGAGATTTTGTTGCCCTACGACCGTTATTTCACCCTCTTTTACTGTGATGGTACTGACATAGCGACTATTGTGGCCTGATGGGATGGACGCTTGTCCAGAATGGCAGTCCCTATAATTTTCAGTTTCAAAGCGACAAAGCTCCACGCCGGATTTATAAGGTACGACAGCTTGTAGCATGTCGGTCAATGCTGCTTTCTGGATATATCCCTGATAACTGGGAATACCAATTGCGCCGAGGATAGATATAATTGCCATAACAACCATCAATTCTATTAATGTAAATCCATGTTGATTCATTTTTCTTCCTTATGCTTATTTGAGTTAGCTATCAAAGTTGGTTATGGATAAATGCAGATATGAGTAAGCATGAAGTAAACAGAGGAAAATAAAATGGCTTTAGCTATATTTATGGAATTGATTTGAAAAAATAATAATGTGTTACATTTTTTGCAAAAAAATTTTCGAGCTTGATCGTAAATAAAAAACGTCACCAATCTTGGTCAATTGAAGGTGTTGACATGTTAAGCTGTTACACTTTAAGTAGTCACATGAGCTGTGAATTAAAATAATTGGCTGGAACGGCGTGATATTGAATTATTAAAGGAGAAGTAAAAAAATGAAACTGCATGAAGGGTGGATTGATATTGCAAGAAAAGTTATTTCTCCACATTGTGATCTGCGCCCAGAAGGTGAAGTTCCATCATTACTGGTTATTCATAACATTAGCTTACCTCCCGGAAAATTTGGCGGCCCTTATATTGATCAATTATTTATGGGGACACTGAATCCAAATGATGATCCTTTTTTTGATGAGATCAAACACCTGCGTGTTTCTGCCCATTGCCTAATCCGACGCGATGGGGAAGTTGTTCAATATGTGCCTTTCAATAAAAGAGCTTGGCATGCAGGTGTTTCCTGCTACTGTGACCGTGAGAAATGCAATGATTTTTCGATAGGCATTGAGTTGGAGGGTACGGACTACGAGGAATTTACTGAAATTCAGTATATTAAACTGGCGGAAATCACCAGGCTACTTATCAGCCGATATCCTGATATTCACAATAATATTGTAGGACACAGTGATATTGCTCCGGGTAGAAAGACTGATCCAGGGCCATATTTTTATTGGGATTACTATCGACAACTATTGAAGGAGTGAGTTGGATGACTCTCTTTATTCTACTGTTAATACTGGCATGGGAACGTGTTTTTAAAATGGGAGACCACTGGCAGTTAGAACGTTATTTATCCCCGCTTTTTGCCAGAATAAAATCACATTCATTGTGGGGCAGTTTGGTCATAACCTTACTGGTTGCCTTATTAACCTGGAAGCTTATTGATATTTCGAGTTCTGTTGCTTTTGGCATTCCAGCGATTTTATTGAGTATTATCATAAGCTTGTTATGTATTGGTGCAGGAGGATTACGTCATGACTATCGTGGATATCTTCAGGCAGTACGTCATGATGATTTCGAACAGCAGAATATCCATCTTACTCGTTTGATGATAATTCAGAGAATGCCGCCAGATACAACATCATCTAACACTGCAACCGTGTCCGATACCACAAAGGATGAACGATTGCGTGAAATACAGAATGCCTTAATCTGGATAAATTTCCGTTATTATCTCGCACCGATTTTTTGGTTGATCGTGTGGGGAAAATTTGGCCCTGCCATTTTGATGGGTTACGGTTGTCTTAGAGCTTACCAAAGATGGTTGGCACAACATGCAACGGTGGTACAGCGTGCGCAATCTGGGGTTGATGGCATACTGCACTGGTTGGATTGGTTTCCTGCACGTTTGGCAGGTATTGCTTATGCTTTGTTGGGGCATGGCGAGAAAGCCTTGCCAGCTTGGATCGCATCGCTCAGTGATTTTAGGACATCACAATATAAGGTAGTCAGCCAACTGGCTCAATTTGCGCTCAGTAAAGAACCTCATCTTAACCCTGTAGGAACGCCAGTTGCTGCTGTCACGTTAGCTAAAAAAGCGACATTCACGATTGTGATTATTGTGGCATTGTTAACGATTTATGGCGCGTTAATTTAATCATAAATGATTTAATTGAATGGCTATATACCCTTTATTTTTCAATCTGTTAATTCGTTGGTTAAGTTTGCTTACCAAATCGCTATAACCTGAAATCTATAGGGTATATTTCTTAATAACTTACTGATAAGTTCCGATAGCTTATAACAGTTATGTGAAGGCGGTTGTTGTAAGAAATATTGTTGTAAGAAATATTGTTGTAAGAAATATTGCAGGAGAAATGCTGTAGGGAAACATGTTATAGGAAAACGCGTTGTAGATAAAAATGCTGTGGAGACCAATGATTCATTGGTTTTAAAGTTACCTATTCTATTTTGGATAGGCTGATTGATTTATGTACATTTACATGGGTTAGTGCCCTTTATCTATTTTCAAATTGAATTTTAATTCATTTTTATTAAGTTTTTATCAGATTATTTTGGTGCTATAACGCTTCAGTTTGCCTATTTATTACGTTTAAAAAACGTTAAATTGTCCTAAGATTTCCCGCCTTAAAATCCCTTTTGGTTATAATTTTCTAATAAAATTTAAAATAATTTGTTAAAATTTGCAGATTTTTATGATTTAGCTCAAGGTCTTTATAGACAGCTAGTGAATACTTTGTTACTTTAAGACCCTGTATTTAAAATTGGTATTACCAATTGACTTTGTCCTCATTAGTCAGGGCTCAGTTACTGAGGTTTAGTGACTAAGATTGAGTTAGCTAGGGCATGGTTTTAAAGCGACATGGTTTTAAAGCAACACAGTCCGAAGCAACATTTACTCATTGAATGGCTGACAGCAGATATGGCCTATAGCAAGATTCGCCAACCAAAGTTATCAGATGTGATTGAGCAACGTCTTGAACAGCTCATTCTTGAAGGCTCGCTACGCCCGGGAGAAAAGCTGCTGCCTGAACGTGAACTGGCTAAGCAGTTTGAAGTATCACGTCCTTCTTTGCGCGAAGCCATTCAAAAACTGGAAGCCAAAGGCTTTCTTTTCCGTCGTCAAGGGGGAGGAACTTTCGTACAGAATAACCTGTGGCAAAGTTTCAGCGACCCGCTTGTCCAACTTATTGCAGAGAATCAAGAATCCCAGTTCGATCTCCTGGAAGCGCGTCATGCGTTAGAGGGCATTGCAGCTTACTATGCAGCCCTTAGGGGAACCGATGAAGATTTCAAACGCATTGAGCAGAGCCACCTTGCTATTCAAGAAGCCCAACAAAGTGGGGATGTGAATGCGGAATCTGATGCTGTCCTGCAATATCAGCTTGTTGTCACGGAAGCTGCCCATAACGTGGTATTGCTGCATTTATTGCGCTGTATGATCCCAATGTTACAACAAAATATCAGACGCAATTTTGAATTCATCTACACCCGCAAGGAAATGTTGGCAGCCGTTAGTGGCCACAGAGCTGAGATTTTTCGCTCTATTATGGCAAGAGAGCCGGAGAAAGCCCGAGAGGCTTCTCATCGCCATTTGGCCTTTATTGAAGAAGTTTTATTGGATCTGAATCGTGAACATACTCGTCGTGAGCGTTCATTGAGGCGGCTCCAGCAACATCAGGAATAAGAGCCTGTCCCTTGGGGCGTCATTGACAAATCAAATTCCCGAATGGGGTAGGTTCTAAACTTGACTGTACAGATCCTGACTGCTGCGTTTGTACAGTTCGTCAACTCTTTATCCAAGAGTTTTAGCGGCAACATATAGCAGGGCCTATCTTCCGGTCGTAACAGGCAGTTAGTCAAAAGGTATGACCAGAAGATAGGCTCCAACAACCATTAGAAATAGATAACAGATAAGGAATACACCATGTCAGATATTTTGAAAAATGACGTGGATCCGATCGAAACTCGCGATTGGTTACAGGCGATCGAATCGGTCATCCGTGAAGAAGGTGTTGAGCGTGCTCAGTTCCTGATTGATCAGGTTTTGAATGGAGCTCGTAAAGGTGGCGTTAACGTTGCTGCAGGTGCTGCAAGCCGTGATTACATCAACACTATTCCTGTTGAGGATGAGCCTGCTTACCCTGGCAACCTGGATTTGGAGCGCCGTATCCGCTCTGCTATTCGTTGGAATGCCGTGATGACCGTTCTGCGTGCATCCAAAAAAGATCTGGAACTGGGTGGTCACATGGCTTCATTCCAGTCTTCTGCTACTGTTTATGACGTGTGTTTCAACCACTTTTTCCGCGCTCGTAACGAAAATGATGGCGGTGATCTGGTTTACTTCCAGGGCCACATTTCTCCGGGCGTTTACGCACGTGCTTTCCTTGAAGGTCGTCTGACTGAAGAGCAGATGAATAACTTCCGTCAGGAAATCGGCGGTAATGGTCTGTCTTCTTACCCGCATCCTAAACTGATGCCTGATTTCTGGCAGTTCCCGACTGTTTCAATGGGTCTGGGGCCAATCTCCGCTATTTATCAAGCGAAGTTCCTGAAATATCTGGAACACCGTGGTCTGAAAGATACTTCTAAACAAACCGTTTACGCTTTCTTGGGCGACGGTGAAATGGATGAACCAGAATCCAAAGGTGCGATCACTATCGCAACTCGTGAAAAACTGGATAACCTGGTGTTCATCATCAACTGTAACTTGCAGCGTCTGGATGGCCCGGTAACAGGTAACGGCAAAATCGTTAATGAACTGGAAGGCATCTTCGACGGCGCTGGCTGGCAGGTACTGAAAGTCCTGTGGGGCGAGCGTTGGGATGCACTGCTGCGTAAAGATACCAGCGGTAAACTGGTTCAATTGATGAACGAAACTCTGGACGGCGACTATCAGACATTCAAGTCTAAAGATGGCGCTTATGTTCGTGAGTACTTCTTCGGTCGTTACCCAGAAACTGCGGCATTGGTCAAAGATATGACTGATGACGAAATCTGGGCTCTGAACCGTGGTGGTCACGATCCTAAGAAAGTTTACGCTGCACTGAAAAAAGCGCAGGAAACTACAGGCAAACCAACTGTAATCCTGGCTCAGACCGTCAAAGGTTACGGTATGGGCGATACCGCTGAAGGTAAAAACATTGCTCACCAGGTTAAGAAAATGAACATGGACGGCGTGCGTCAGTTCCGTGATCGTTTCAATATTTCTGTATCTGACGAGCAAGTTGAAAGCCTGCCATATGTGACTTTCGACAAAGACTCAGAAGAATCCAAATATCTGCATGAGCGTCGTAATTCACTGGGTGGTTACCTGCCAAGCCGTCGTGTTAACTTCGACGAAAAACTGGAAATCCCAGCTCTGGAAGATTTCAGCTCTCTGCTGGAAGAACAATCCAAAGAAATTTCTACCACCATCGCTTTTGTTCGTGCACTGAACATCATGCTGAAGAACAAGTCTATCAAAGATCGTCTGGTTCCAATCATTGCTGATGAAGCACGTACTTTCGGTATGGAAGGTCTGTTCCGTCAAATCGGTATCTACAGCCCGAATGGTCAGCAGTATACTCCGCAAGACCGTGAGCAGGTTGCATACTATAAAGAAGACGCTAAAGGTCAGATCCTGCAAGAAGGTATCAACGAACTGGGCGCTGCTTCATCCTGGCTGGCTGCTGCAACTTCTTACAGCACCAACAACCTGCCAATGATCCCGTTCTACATCTACTACTCCATGTTCGGATTCCAGCGTATCGGTGATCTGTGCTGGGCGGCGGGTGACCAGCAGGCTCGCGGCTTCTTGGTTGGTGGTACTTCTGGCCGTACAACTCTGAACGGCGAAGGTTTGCAGCATGAAGATGGTCACAGCCATATTCAGTCTCTGACTATTCCTAACTGTATCTCTTACGATCCATCGTTCGCTTATGAAGTGGCTGTTATCATGCATGATGGCTTGGAGCGTATGTATGGTGAGAAGCAAGAGAACATCTATTACTACATCACTACTCTGAACGAAAACTACCAGATGCCGGCAATGCCAGCAGGTGTTGAAGAAGGTATCCGCAAAGGTATCTACAAACTGGAAAGCCTGGAAGGCGCGAAAGGTACAGTTCAGTTGTTAGGTTCTGGTTCTATCCTGCGTCATGTACGTGAAGCAGCGAAGCTCCTGTCTGATGAATACGGTATCGGTTCTGATGTATACAGCGTAACTTCCTTCACTGAACTGGCTCGTGATGGTCAGGATTGTGAACGCTGGAACATGCTGCACCCATCAGAAGAACCTCGCGTTCCTTACATTGCTCAGATCATGAACGAAGCACCGGCTATTGCTTCTACTGACTACATGAAACTGTTCGCAGAACAAGTACGTAACTTTGTTCCTGCAAGCGAATTCCGTGTATTGGGTACTGATGGTTTCGGTCGTTCTGACAGCCGTGAAAACCTGCGTCATCACTTTGAAGTTGATGCTTCTTACGTGGTTGTTGCGGCTCTGGGTGAATTGGCTAAACGTGGCGAAGTTGATGTGAAAGTGGTTGAAGAAGCCATCAAGAAATACAACATCAACCCAGAAAAAGCTAACCCACGTCTGGCATAAGAGGTCAAGATTAATGTCTATTGAAATTAACGTACCTGATATTGGTGCAGATGAAGTTGAAGTTACCGAGATTCTGGTAAACGTAGGTGACACGGTAGAAGCAGAGCAGTCACTGATCACTGTTGAAGGTGACAAGGCTTCCATGGAAGTCCCATCACCACAGGCGGGTGTAGTTAAAGAAATCAAAATTGTGGTTGGCGATAAAGTCGAAACCGGCAAACTGATCATGATTTTTGAATCCGCAAATGGTGCAGCAGTTGCTGCACCTGCGCAACAGGAAGCAGCAGCTCCGGCTGCGGCACCAGCAGCGGTTGAAAGCAAAGAAGTGAATGTACCAGATATCGGTGGTGACGAAGTTGAAGTTACCGAAATCATGGTAAAAGTCGGTGATACCATCACTGAAGAACAGTCTCTGATCACCGTTGAAGGTGACAAAGCGTCTATGGAAGTTCCTGCGCCATTCGCGGGTACGGTGAAAGAGATCAAAATTGCCGCTGGCGATAAAGTCAAAACCGGCTCTCTGATCATGGTATTCGAAGTTGCGGGTTCTGGTGCAGCACCTGTGGCAGCGGCGGCTCCGGTAGCAGCTCCTGCGGCATCTGCGGCAAAAGAAGTTAACGTACCAGATATCGGTGGTGATGAAGTTGAAGTTACCGAAATCATGGTAAAAGTCGGTGACACCATCGCTGAAGAACAGTCACTGATCACTGTTGAAGGTGACAAGGCTTCTATGGAAGTTCCTGCACCATTCGCGGGTACAGTGAAAGAGATCAAGATTGCGACTGGCGATAAAGTCAAAACTGGTTCTCTGATCATGGTATTCGAAGTTGCAGGTGCAGCACCTGCGGCAGCGCCAGCAGCTGAACCTGCGCAAGCAGCACCAGCAGCAAGCAAGCCAGCAGAAGGCAAAAACGAATTTGCAGAAAATGACGCTTACGTTCATGCAACTCCAGTGATCCGTCGTCTGGCGCGTGAATTTGGCGTAAATCTGGCTAAAGTAAAAGGTACAGGCCGTAAAGGTCGCATCCTGCGCGAAGACGTTCAGGCTTATGTGAAAGATGCGATTAAACGCGCAGAAACTGCACCTGCTGCTACGGGTGGTGGCCTGCCAGGCATGTTGCCTTGGCCGAAAGTTGATTTCAGCAAGTTTGGTGAAATCGAAGAAGTAGAAATGAGCCGTATCCAGAAAATCTCCGGTGCTAACCTGAGCCGTAACTGGGTCATGATCCCTCACGTTAACCTGTTCGATGAAGCGGATATCACTGAAGTTGAAGAATTCCGTAAACAGCAGAACAAAGAAGCTGAGAAGAAACAGCTGGGCGTGAAGATCACTCCGCTGGTATTCGTTATGAAAGCAGCTGCGAAAGCACTGGAAGCAATGCCTCGCTTTAACAGCTCCATTTCTGAAGATGGCCAAAAGCTGATCCTGAAAAAATATGTCAACATCGGTATTGCGGTTGATACACCTAATGGTCTGGTTGTGCCAGTATTCAAAGATGTCAATAAGAAAGGCATCATGGAACTGTCAAGAGAGCTGGCTGAAGTCTCCAAGAAAGCACGTGCTGGTAAGCTGACTGCTTCTGACATGCAAGGTGGCTGTTTCACCATCTCCAGCCTGGGTGGTATCGGTACTACCGGTTTCGCACCAATTGTGAATGCACCAGAAGTGGCAATCATGGGTCTGTCTCGTTCTTCCATGAAACCTGTCTGGAATGGCAAGGAATTCGTTCCTCGTCTGATTCTGCCTATGTCTCTGTCTTTCGACCATCGTGTGATCGACGGGGCAGATGGTGCGCGCTTCATCACTTATATTAATCAATTGATGAGCGACATCCGCCGTTTGGTGATGTAATGCAAAGGCCGGTGAATAACCGGCCTAATAATGACTAGCGTGACAGATATTTTCTCCTTGCATCTGGCAGGTTGAGATTTCTGTCACGTTAACGCGCTTTTCAGGTTATTTACAATTCTGTAAACTGCTCGCGGTGTGTACGTCCCGGTGGAATATGGTTTTTTTTTCGTCTGACCCGCCGGACAAACAATTAAGAGGTCATGATGAGTACTGAAATTAAAGCCCAGGTAGTGGTGCTTGGGGCAGGCCCTGCTGGGTATTCTGCTGCTTTCCGTTGTGCAGACTTAGGTTTGGAAACTGTTCTGGTTGAACGTTATTCCACTCTGGGTGGTGTTTGCCTTAACGTAGGTTGTATCCCATCCAAGGCGCTGCTTCATGTAGCAAAAGTGATTGAAGAAGCAAAAGCGCTGTCACAACACGGTATCGTGTTTGGTGAGCCACAAACTGATATCGATAAGATCCGTCTCTGGAAAGAAAAAGTTATTTCCCAGCTGACAGGTGGTCTGGGCGGCATGGCTAAAGGCCGTAAAGTTAACGTTGTTAACGGTGTTGGTAAATTTACAGGCGCTAACACTCTGGTAGTAGAAGGCGAGAACGGCGCAACAACGATTAATTTTGATAATGCCATTATCGCAGCGGGTTCACGCCCAATTCAGCTGCCACTCATTCCACATGAAGATCCTCGCGTATGGGATTCTACCGATGCTCTGGAACTGAAAACTGTTCCGGAACGCCTGCTGGTCATGGGCGGCGGTATTATCGGTCTGGAAATGGGTACTGTTTATCACGCTCTGGGTTCTCAGATCGACGTGGTTGAAATGTTCGATCAGGTGATCCCTGCTGCGGACAAAGACATTGTTAAAGTGTTCACTAAGCGTGTCAGCAAGAAGTTCAACCTGATACTGGAAACTAAAGTGACCGCAGTAGAAGCGAAAGAAGATGGCATCTACGTAACAATGGAAGGCAAAAAAGCACCTGCTGAACCACAACGTTATGATGCCGTTCTGGTTGCTATCGGCCGTGTACCAAACGGTAAGATGCTGGATGCTGGCAAAGCGGGCGTTGAAGTTGATGATCGCGGCTTTATCCATGTGGATAAACAAATGCGTACTAACGTACCTCACATCTTCGCTATCGGCGATATCGTTGGTCAGCCAATGCTGGCACACAAAGGTGTTCACGAAGGTCACGTTGCTGCTGAAGTTATTTCTGGTAAGAAACATTACTTCGATCCGAAAGTTATTCCATCCATTGCTTATACTGAGCCAGAAGTGGCATGGGTTGGCCTGACTGAGAAAGAAGCGAAAGAAAAAGGCATCAGCTATGAAACCGCGACTTTCCCATGGGCAGCATCTGGTCGTGCAATCGCATCTGACTGTTCAGATGGTATGACCAAGTTGATTTTCGATAAAGAAACTAACCGCATTATCGGTGGTGCTATTGTTGGTACTAACGGCGGTGAACTGCTGGGTGAAATCGGTCTGGCTATCGAAATGGGTTGTGATGCAGAAGATATCGCTCTGACTATCCACGCTCACCCAACACTGTATGAATCAATCGGTATGGCTGCGGAAATTTACGAAGGCAGCATTACTGACTTGCCAAACCCTAAGGCAAAGAAAAAGAAATAACGCATTAGGTTTTGCATTATTTTTGCAGTGATAATAAGCGGCTTCCATATTGGGAGCCGTTTTAGTTTAGTGGATAATAAGGAAATAATAACTGGTGATGACATCTAGAGTATATGACATCTCCAACCTGAGTTAGATTGGTAAGGGTGGCTTGTGAGTTGATATTCTCCATTGACGTTATGCCATTTATTGTTATTGGCAGGGTTTAACTCCATATGTTTTAAATTAAAAAAAGTAGAATCAGAAGGATAAATAGGTACAAAGCCTAATTTTTGATAAAAAATCTCAGCATCATGCTCTACATAAGCTTTTAATATTCCTTGATGGCCTAAGGCGGAAGATATATTAACCACATGTTGAACAAGTAAGCCACCATAACCATAACCGTTAGGGTAGGCTAATATGAATGCTATCAGGTCAATGTTATTATCAGATATATTAGGTTTGGCAAGCTTTAATATGATAATTCCAACCGTCCTATTTGCAACTGAACAGATAAAATGGCGATAATTATTTAATCCCCCAGTAACATATGCAGGGTTGAAGGTTCTTTTTATGGATCCACATGTATTGATAAATGTAGTGTGATGTCCACCTCCAAATATTGTTTCCCTTATAGGTTCATACAAGTAACTGGATTCATTTCGCTGGATTTCGTTAAGTGCAGATAGCATATCGTTTTGATTAACTTCCTTAATTTTAGCCTGATATTTAGAGTAAAATTTCTCCTCCATAATAATTGCAGAATGATGGCCTGAGCCTACTGTAGCGTTATTTTCTTCTCTATTAAGCATAATAATATCCTTTCGAACGGTGCTGGTATTGGTTTTGGAATGGCTTCTGGTTTTTGGGATAAATGTGAATTATTACTTATTTGTTGATATTGAAAGTTTGTTGAACTGTGTACAGTGATCAGAAATGCTGTTAAGAAAAAGATGAGTATGGAAAGCCAGTGCGTTCAGTAAAAATTCAGATGGAAGTTAAAGTATTTTCGAGTCTCAATAGAAAAAAATAGCATATCCGTCTATAAATACTCCTTTTAATGATATTTATCTAGAGTTTTATCACTGTGTAATGTTGATTTTATGTGAATGAATTAACATGTCATTCAAATTTTGGTATGCTAAATGCCCGAAGCTGAGCATAATTATGATGTTATGCGAGCAAAATCCTCTGACCTGGCACCCTTGATGATTGTTTTAGAAGGTTATTTTAGATGATTGTTACCGGGTGCAGACAGCCGGGTATATAAAATGACAATGAGAGCGAGGAGAAAGTCGTGCTAGAAGAATACCGTAAGCACGTAGCCGAGCGTGAAGCTCAAGGCATCGTCCCTAAGCCGTTAGACGCAGCTCAAGCAGCAGCGCTGGTCGAATTACTGAAGAACCCACCCGAAGGTGAAGAAGATTTCCTGTTAGATCTACTGACCAACCGTGTTCCCCCTGGTGTAGACGAGGCTGCTTATGTTAAAGCGGGTTTCCTTACTGCAATTGCAAAGGGTGAAACAACTTCACCACTCATTACACCGGAAAAAGCCATCGAATTACTGGGAACCATGCAAGGTGGGTATAATATCCACGCTTTGATTGATGCCCTTGATGAAGAAAAGCTGGCACCTATTGCGGCGAAAGCGCTTTCTCATACTTTGCTGATGTTTGACAGCTTCTATGATGTGGAAGAAAAAGCAAAAGCGGGTAATGTTCATGCCAAACAGATTATTCAGTCATGGGCTGATGCTGACTGGTTCCTTGGACGCCCCGAATTGGCGGAAAAAATCACAGTGACTGTATTTAAGGTCACAGGTGAAACGAACACCGATGATCTCTCTCCTGCGCCTGATGCGTGGTCACGCCCTGATATTCCTCTGCATGCTCTGGCAATGCTTAAGAATGCCCGTGAAGGTATTGAACCCGATCAAGCCGGAGTCGTGGGCCCGATTAAGCAAATCGAAACACTGGTTAAAAAAGGTTACCCGCTGGCTTACGTTGGTGATGTTGTCGGTACAGGCTCTTCCCGTAAATCAGCAACTAACTCCGTATTGTGGTTTATGGGAGAAGATATTCCATTTGTACCAAATAAACGTGGTGCAGGTGTGGTATTGGGCGGAAAAATTGCCCCCATCTTCTTCAATACTATGGAAGATGCGGGGGCGTTACCAATCGAAGTTGATGTTTCTAAACTCAATATGGGTGATTTGATTGATATCTATCCATATAAAGGCGAAATCCGTCAGCACGAAACCAATGAGTTATTGTCTACTTTTGAACTGAAAACGGATGTATTGATCGATGAAGTGCGTGCCGGTGGTCGTATTCCATTGATTATCGGTCGTGGTTTGACCGGAAAAGCGCGTGAATCATTAGGCTTGTCACACAGTGATGTATTCCGTCAGGCAAAAGAGGTAGAGAAAAGCGCTCGCGGCTTCTCATTGGCACAGAAAATGGTCGGTCGTGCATGTGGTACAGTGGGTATCCGTCCGGGAGAATATTGTGAGCCTAAGATGACATCTGTGGGTTCTCAGGACACCACAGGGCCAATGACGCGGGACGAATTGAAAGATCTGGCGTGTCTGGGCTTCTCTGCGGATTTGGTCATGCAGTCATTCTGCCATACCGCCGCTTATCCAAAACCTGTTGATGTGACTACACATCATACTCTGCCTGATTTCATTATGAACCGTGGCGGGGTATCGCTGCGTCCGGGAGACGGCATTATCCACTCATGGCTGAACCGTATGCTGCTGCCGGATACAGTGGGTACAGGGGGAGATTCTCATACTCGTTTCCCAATTGGTATTTCTTTTCCGGCTGGTTCTGGTCTGGTGGCATTCGCTGCTGCAACAGGCGTTATGCCGTTGGATATGCCTGAATCAGTACTGGTTCGTTTTAAAGGAAAAATGCAACCCGGCATTACGCTGCGTGATCTGGTGCATGCAATTCCTTACTATGCGATTCAACAAGGTTTGCTGACTGTTGAGAAGAAGGGTAAGAAAAATATCTTCTCTGGCCGCATTCTTGAGATTGAAGGTTTGCCAGAACTTAAAGTTGAACAGGCATTCGAATTGGCTGACGCATCAGCGGAACGCTCTGCGGCTGGCTGCACCATTAAGCTGGATCAAGCGCCAATCATTGAATATCTGCAATCAAATATCATATTGCTGAAATGGATGATTGCGGAAGGTTATGGCGATCGCCGGACACTGGAACGCCGTATTATAGGTATGGAAAACTGGCTGAAAGATCCTCAATTGCTGGAAGCGGATGCAGATGCTGAATATGCTGCGGTGATTGAAATCGATCTGGCTGAGATTAAAGAACCTATTTTATGCGCGCCGAATGATCCAGATGACGCACGGTTATTATCAGACGTTGCTAACAGCAAAATTGATGAAGTCTTTATCGGCTCCTGCATGACCAATATCGGTCATTTCCGTGCAGCAGGCAAATTGCTGGATCAGCATAAAGGCCAATTACCGACTCGTTTATGGATTGCACCGCCAACCAAGATGGATGCCGCTCAATTAACGGAAGAAGGCTATTACAGCGTCTTTGGTAAGAGTGGGGCACGTATTGAGATCCCCGGTTGTTCATTGTGTATGGGAAATCAGGCGCGAGTGGCAGATGGCGCAACTGTGGTATCAACTTCTACCCGTAACTTCCCGAACCGTCTCGGTACTGGTGCAAATGTTTATCTGGCTTCTGCGGAGCTGGCGGCGGTGGCGTCATTGTTGGGACGTTTGCCAACATCAGCAGAGTATTTGCAGTTCATGGATAAAGTCGATGAAACAGCAGCAGATACTTATCGTTACCTCAATTTTGATCAATTGAGTCAGTACACAGAAAAAGCGGATGGTGTGATCTTCCAAACTGCTGTGTAAAAAAGTATATTGCATGAATGGGAGGCAAAGGCCTCCCTTTTTTTATGTCAGTTTTTGTGTCAGTTTGTGGACTACTTCAGAGGTGGGCTAATCAGAAATGTTTAAAATCCAATCGTATTAGCCATAGGCAACGAGTTAGTCATAAGTAAAAGATAGTGGAGGTGTGTAATGGAATATGAATTTATGCAGGATATTACTGGTCAAGTGACAACATCTTTTTCAATGGATCATGAAGCTATAGGCCATTGGCTAAATGAAGAAGTAAAAGATGATTTGAGCATACTGGATAAAATCACGGTAGCCTTGAAGGATATTAAAGGCAGCGAGCGTCAGTGGCAGTTGGCAGGCCATGAGTATACTTTATTGATGAGCGAGGATGAAATCATGATCCGGGCTAATCAACTCCAGTTTGACACTGAGATGATAGAAGAAGGAATGAGTTACTATGATAACGAAAGTCTGGCTTTTTGTGGCACAGACGATTTTATCGTTATGTTAGCCGATTACAGAGAGTTTATTTTGCAAAGAAACCATACATAAGTATTAGTGTTCAACCTATGATGACTTTCTGCCATAATCGATATTCCATCACATATGTGTATTGCGAGAGTGGCTTTTCTATTTTTTGAACAGGAACCTATGAATTTCGGTGATGCTTATGGTCATTAACAATGCCGAATATTAACAATGCCGAATGGAGATAGGTTCCAACAATAACGGTGGGCTTTGTATGGAAGAGATCAATCTGTCAAAGGAGATTGATAAAGCAGCGGGCTGGTTTACTAACAATCAGGATCTTTTGATCCAGTATGCGGTGAATGTTGTATCTGCCATCTTGATTCTTATCATTGGCTTATTTATCGCTAAGGTAGTCAGTAAAGCAGTCAGGCGTGTTATGTCATTGCGTGGTGTTGATACCACTATTTCTGACTTTTTATCCGCAATTATTCGTTACGCTGTCATTGCATTTACGATTATTGCAGTTCTTGGCAAGTTAGGTATTCAGACCGCTTCTGTGATTGCAGTAATCGGTGCGGCAGGTTTGGCAGTCGGTCTGGCATTACAAGGATCGTTGTCTAATTTTGCTGCCGGTGTTTTGCTGGTGCTGTTCCGTCCACTCCGTACTGGTGAATATGTCATGATCGGTGCTGTGGAAGGAACCGTTGTACAAGTGCAGATTTTCTCTACGACATTGCGTACGGCAGATGATCGTATCATCGTGATCCCCAATGGTAAGATTATTGCGGACAATATTATCAATACCAGCCGTGAACCTAACCGCCGCACCCAGATTATGGTGGGGGTTGCATATAATGCAGATATTGATGAAGTGAAAAAAGTGTTGGGTGATGTGATTCAAGCGGATGAACGTATTCAACATGAAAGGGGCGTTACTATACGCCTGCACGAAATGGCTCCTTCGTCATTGAATTTTGTTGTGCGAGTATGGACGACCAACGGTGACGCGTGGAGCGTGTACTGGGATTTGATGGAAAACTTTAAGCGTACTTTAGATAAACACAATATTGGTATTCCATTCCCACAAATGGATGTTTACATGCATCAGCAACAAACCGCCTCACAGAAAAAGACGGAAGAATAATTAAACGATCTTGGTGTGAGCATTTCCATGCCTCACACCAAATTCGAATACAATTCCCATTATTTTTTCTAATGATGGATAAGAATTATTCATTTTCCCTAATATACTATTATTGGCTAATATGCATTGATACCATAACTAATTGAATAATTATTAGGAATTTTTGCATGTTTCCGATATTTATACAGGGCTTTTTTCTCAGTGCTGCGATGATCCTTCCCCTTGGGCCACAAAATGTGTTTGTGATGCAGCAAGGGAGCAAAAAACAGTTTCATTTAATGAGTGCAGCGTTATGTTCCATCAGTGATGCGATCCTCATTGCGGCGGGAATATTTGGCGGAAGTGCTTTACTTGGGCAATCAACATTTTTGCTGCAAGCCGTGACATGGGGTGGCATCGTCTTTTTACTATGGTATGGCTGGGGGGCTTTTCGGACGGCACTATCGGCGGAAGTTAAACTCTCCGCTGCTGAAAATATCATCCAAAGCCGTTGGCGGGTTATAGTAGCTCTCTTTGCGGTGACCTGGTTGAATCCTCATGTTTATCTGGACACATTCGTCGTGTTGGGAAGCATAGGCGGGCAACTATCAATTGAGCTTAGGCCGTGGTTTACCCTCGGTGCGGTCATGGCATCAATCAGTTGGTTTTTTGCATTGTCATTTTTGGCTGCGTGGTTTTCACCTGTACTGAATCAACCGCGATCACAACGCATCATCAATGTTTTTGTTGGTTGTGTGATGTGGTATATCGCTTGGGGCTTAATTAAGCAGGGATTACAGATTTTTTACTGATTTCAATACTTCTTTCATGGATAGTGTGTTCATAGATAGTGTGCTAATGTTTCTAAAAAGCACCTTACTCATGTAAATTTGTTGTATTTGAAGGAGGTTTTGTGAAACGTAAATCATTGGTACTGGCTGCAATGATGGCTCTGGGAAGCCTCTCTGGCATGGCTGCTTCTGCCTCTGAATTGCCATCTGTCCCACATATTTCTACTTCTGGTAATGCGGTAATCAAAGCGACGCCAGATGTGGCCACGCTGGTAATCCATGTAAGTGAAATTCAAAAAAGTGCGGCAGATGCAAAGAAAAAAGTGGACGATCGTGTCGCGAAATATTTTGATTTTCTGAAAAATAATAGCATTGAAAAGAAAGATATTGATGCTGCCAATTTGCGTACGCAACCAGAATATCAATATGAACAAAAGACCGGTAAATCAACAATCACAGGTTATAGAGCTTCGCGTTCGGTTGAAGTAAAAGTTCATAAGCTGGATCAACTGAATACATTACTGGATGGTGCTCTGAAAGCTGGGTTGAATGAAATTAACTCGGTGCAGTTCAGTGTTGAAAATCCACAACGTTATCGTGATGAGGTCAGACAAAAAGCCATTGAGAATGCTATTGCGCAAGCGACTGCATTGGCAAAAGGGTTCAACGGTAAGCTAGGCCCGGTATATAGCATCAATTACCGCGCTCCTGAAGCCGTGCCAGCGCCAATGAGCCGCCTAAAATACCAGACAGCCCTGATGGCAGCACCAGCAGCAGATTCAGCCGGTGAAACTTATGAACCACAGAGCATTGAATTCTCTGATCACGTTGATGCGGTTTTTGAATTACAGCGTTAATTAATTTCATCTTCCTGACGTAACATCTGACGTCCTAGTTTGAGTAGGGCGTCAGTGACTTTTCTCATTGCCCCGCTTTCTGGGGTAAAACGGTGCCAATAAAGCATACGGCGTTGGCATAGTCCGGGCGTTAAATCAACTAATTTACCTGCCAGCAGCTCCTTGTCGATTTGCAAGTGTGGGATCATACAGCAAGTTGAACCTTGTTTTGCCAATTGTACAAATGCTTCAGAAGAATTCACGATATGGCAGGGGACACTACCCGGTGATAAATCAAAGTACTGTTGTAAGAATGCCTGATGCATATCATCCAGATGGTCGAATGCCACGGCAGGGGCTTTCAGTAATGCTGAACGAGTAACGCCATTAGGAAAAAAGCGCTCTGCGAACTCTGGGGAGGCAACAAACAGATAATCAAGAGCACCTAACTTATCAACCAGACAGCTTGGCAGGGGCTGAGCTTGAATACTAATCGCTCCAACAACTTCGCCACGCCGCAAACGTTCCTGAGTCCGGGTTTCATCTTCCACCTGAATATTTAGACGAATGGGTAAATCGGATAAAACAGGATGGAGAGCGGGTAAAAGCCAGGTTGCCAGACTATCCGCGTTAACCGCGAGGGAAAGCAACAGTGGTATCTCATTGCCATTTTCGTCACCGAGCCATTGTGCTTCCAGTAATTCTACCTGATGTAATAGCGCGAGCAGCTTTTGTCCTTGCTCTGTAGGTCGGGGTGGAACGGTGCGCACCAATAATGGCTGACCAAACAGATTTTCTAATTGTTTGATTCTCTGGGATACCGCGGATTGGGTGATACAAAGTTTTTGTGCCGCCCGCTCGAAACCACGTTCTCGGATCACTGCATCCAATGCTTGCAGTGACCTGTAATCAGGACGTTTCATTGAAAATAAAGTTCTCCGTTTTTACTCTTATTCTTGCGATCCAAACACCATTGCGATCTAAACAGCATTATGTGGCCTAGGTAGCACTATGCCATATTTTTTCATGGCGCGAGGTAATATTGTTTATACTAGCCGTCAGATTTTTCCTTGTAACTGTTTATAGGCTGTGATTGATATGACTCAGGATGAACTGAAAAAAGCAGTAGGTTGGGCGGCATTGGAATATGTTAAACCAGGCACAATCGTTGGTGTTGGTACGGGTTCAACGGCAGCGCATTTTATTGATGCGCTAGGAACTATCAAAGACAAAATTGAAGGTGCGGTGTCTAGCTCAGAAGCATCAACGGCAAAGCTGAAAAGTCTCGGTATTCCCGTATTTGACTGCAATGATGTTGACAGTTTGGATATTTATGTTGATGGCGCTGATGAAATTAACGATCAGATGCAAATGATCAAAGGGGGTGGTGCGGCATTAACCCGGGAAAAAATCATCGCTGCTGTTGCAAAGAAATTTATCTGTATCATTGATTCCTCTAAGCAAGTGGATGTACTGGGCCAATTTCCACTGCCGGTTGAAGTTATCCCAATGGCACGCGCTTATGTTACCCGTGAACTGGAGAAGTTAGGAGGAACCCCGGTTTATCGTGAAAATGTGGTAACTGATAATGGTAATGACATTCTGGATGTTCACAACCTTTCCATTGTTGAGCCAGCTGAATTGGAAGACAAAATCAATGGCATCGCCGGTGTGGTAACTGTTGGTCTTTTTGCCAACAGAGGTGCCAACGTAGTGCTGGTGGGTGCTGCGGACGGTGTCAGGACGATTAAAGAATAATCGTTTATTGGGGACAGAATATTCGTCCCCAAAATATTTTTATATTTATTAAAAAAAGAAAATTTGGTGATATCTATCACATTACCGACTAAAAAAAACTCAAAATCCTGCCTTTGACTTATAACGAATTATTTTACTTCGTGTAACAACTTATTTACTGTTTCTTATCCTGTTATATAAGCAATCGATTGTATTGCTGTTGTCGTTTTTTTTGTTATTTTGGTGATATCTATAGGCGTTATGAAGTTAGTACAACTAGGGCGGGCAAATGGTTAAGGTATCTTTAGAAAAGGATAAGATTAAATTTCTGCTACTGGAAGGCGTTCATCAAAGCACAGTAGACAAACTGAAAGCGGCTGGGTACAGCAATATTGAATATCATAAAGGGGCATTGGAACCAGAAGAACTGAAAGAGGCAATTCGTGATGCCCGGTTTGTGGGGATCCGTTCTCGTACCCAGTTGACTGAAGAAGTTTTTTCCGCAGCGGAAAAGTTGGTGGCTGTAGGATGTTTCTGTATTGGTACCAACCAAGTCGATTTGAAAGCCGCAGCAAAACGCGGTATTCCTGTATTTAATGCACCATTCTCCAATACCCGATCAGTCGCTGAAATGGTGTTGGGTGAGTTGCTGTTGTTATTGCGCCGTATTCCTGAGGCGAATGCAAAAGCACATAAAGGCGTATGGGATAAGCAGGCAAGGGGTTGTTATGAGGCTCGCGGAAAAAAACTAGGCATTATTGGTTACGGCCATATCGGTACACAGCTTGGTATTTTGGCTGAAAATATTGGTCTGAATGTTTATTTCTATGATATTGAAAATAAATTGCCATTAGGTAATGCACAGCAAGTTCATCATCTATCTGAACTATTGAATATGAGTGATGTTGTGAGCCTGCACGTACCTGAAACAGCCTCAACCAAAAATATGATTGGTGCAACAGAGCTGGAACTGATGAAACCAGGTTCAATTTTGATAAATGCTTCACGCGGCACCGTGATAGACATTCCCGCATTAAGTGACGCGTTGGAAATCGGGCATATTTCTGGTGCGGCGATTGATGTATTCCCAGAAGAGCCGGCAACAAACAGCGATCCTTTCATCTCATTATTAACAAAGTTTGATAACGTATTACTGACACCGCATATTGGTGGATCGACTCAGGAAGCCCAAGAAAATATTGGTGCTGAAGTCGGAGGTAAGCTAGTGAAATACTCTGACAACGGTTCTACGCTGTCTGCGGTTAATTTCCCTGAAGTTTCACTGCCTGTTCATGCCAAAGATACTAACCGTTTGCTGCATATCCATGAAAACCGCCCCGGTATCTTAACCAGCATCAACCAAGTGTTCACTGCTCAAGAAATCAATATTGAAGCACAATATCTGCGAACTGAAGGCGATATTGGTTATGTGGTTATTGATATTACGGTGCAGAGCACTGCTGAAGCTGAATTGGTATTGCAACAATTGAAAGCTTTGCCTGGCACAATCCGTTCCCGGTTGCTTTACTAATTCACCAAGAGTGAAAGAAGGGCTGTTGAATATTCAACAGCCCTTATTAACCAGTTAAAGATTCACGCTCATTTCCATACTTTTTCTGGTGTAATAATTTCCGGCAAAGGAATATCCCAACTTGCACTGGGTAATGTTTCCACTAGCTGGAAATTGTGTGCTAATCCTATCGGATAAAAGTGCTGTTGTTGCCATTTTGCGAGAGTCCTATCGTAGAATCCGCCTCCCATACCCAAACGTTGCCCTGTACAATCAAAAGCAACGAGTGGAATGAACATGACATCAAGTTCAGAAACAGGCAAAACCTGCCGGATATCCAGCGAAGGTTCTTCTATATTGAATTGATTCCGAATCAGGGGCGTATCGGCACAGTATCGCAGGAAAAGTAAGTGGTTCCGGCTGAAAGGATGCAATACTGGTAAATAGACTTGCTTGTTTTGTTGCCAGAGTTGTTGAATTAATGGGCGTGTATCCAATTCCCCATCGAAAGAGAGATACAGGGCAATTTTGTTAGCTTGCAGAACCTTCGGATGAGCCATGACTTGTTTGGCTGCTTGCAGGGCAAATTGCGCTTGTTGCTCGGGGGATAAACTTTGACGTAGTTGTCGGATTTTTTTTCGAATGGATTTTCGGAGAGAAAAAAAAGAATCTGATTGCATGATACCTGCCTGTTTAATGCAGAAAAGGATACAAAACAGATAAAAATTAGGGTTCTCCAAGATGCCGTTGCAGGTGGTAACCCTTGAACCCTTGGTTCAAGGTGAACGTAGAGTCGTTTCTATTAGGCTTCTTGGTCTGGCCAAGCATGCTCACAAGAAACAGAGCACTACATTCTATAAGGTATGAAATATCGGCTCAGGGGACTTCCCCGCTCACGCACACCTCAGAGAAATTTTTTTGCTGCTTAAAACTCTAAATAGGCTCTAAACAACGCTATAGAGCCTATTGTATGGAACTAAACGAAGAAAGCAACTGCTTATATTCATCTATAGTGACTACTGCCTGATTTATCAACAAGAATGAGTTTATTGACAGGTGGAACATCAGGTAATTTTACCTTGTTCTAACAATGCGTTTTCAATAGTCTGCTGGAGCATTTTTATTTTTTGTTCCATATTGTAGGCATAATCACGGGTTTTCATTTTTTCTTGTGCTAACTCGTGACAAACATTCAGCGCCACAATAAAAACCAGCTGCTCAGTGTTAGTTACTCTGGTGCGTTCTTTGAGGTTTTGCAAACGTTGATCAAGCTCCTCAGCAGCAGCTTGCAATGCTTCTATCTGCTCTGGTGGACAATTGACACGTAATGACCGCCCAAAAATCTGAATATCTACTGGTTGTGCAGACATGACACCTTCCTGATTTATTACTGTGCCGATACCTTGATTTTGACATATAGCCCTCATCTTTCAAATTGTAGCTTTATTGGCAGAGTTACAACTTGAAATCTATTGGGCATAAAGTGAATTTTGGTATAAAAACAAGGTTGACACCAATCATTACCGTACAATACCAAAAGCTCCCCCTCCTTATATCGGTGTATGCTGTCTGGTATAGCGACTCCCCTTGATGGTAGCATAGCATGAACTTATATCGCCAACGATGATCAATATACATGTCTATACAAAACTCATTACCTAATTATCAGTCATTTGATGAAATTTTGCATCAACAGTCCGTTGCGCTGACAGCAGCAGAAATGCACGGCTTAATCAGTGGATTACTATGTGGTGGAAATCATGATAGTAGTTGGCAGACATTGGTGCATGATCTCGCTAATGATGGTCTGGCATTTTCTCAGGTTTTATCCGTACCCCTCCGGGAATTGCACGAAACGACCTTTGAATTGCTTGATGACAGTAATTTTGCATTTAAGCTACTGCTTCCTGAAGAAGAAGCCGGTGTTTTTGAATGTGCCGATGCGTTGGCGGGATGGGTGAACCATTTTCTATTGGGATTGGGTGTCGCAAATCCAAAATTGACAGAAAAACCAGAAATTAAAGAAATTGTCACCGATTTACGTAATATCGGCATGCTGGGGTATGACGAGAGCGAAGATCAAGAAGAGCTGTCTCAGGCTCTTGAAGAAGTCCTGGAATATGTTCGTGTTGCAGTTCAGCTCTGTTATATCGCTTTAGCAACGCCGAAAGCTTCAGGTCGTGCAAAAAATGAAAAACCAACGTTGCACTGATTGGTGATATATACCTAATAAATTTCAAGTTGTAGCACAATGGCAAATGAACGGATCCTGAAAGCATAACTGACTGTGCGATTGGGAGCGGGTAAACGCGGCTGACAAAGCAGCAACTTGAAAGATAAAGGGTATCCTAACTAATAATAATGAAATCGCAGGAGAGGGTATGACTAAACAAGAATATTTATCCCGTCGTCAGGCACTATTGTCAAACATGGCACCGGCCAGTGCGGCCATTATTTTTTCTGCCCCGCCTGCGACACGTAATTCAGATAGCGAGTATCCTTATCGCCAGCACAGTGATTTTCTTTATCTGACAGGTTTCAATGAGCCGGAAGCGGTTTTGATACTGATCAAAAGTGATGAAACTCACAATCATAGCGTACTGTTTAACCGTGTCCGTGATTTGAATGCGGAAATTTGGTTTGGCCGTCGTCTTGGACAAGAGGCCGCGTTGGAAAAACTGGGCGTGGATCGTGCTCTGCCATATGATGATCTCAACGAACAGCTCTATTTACTGCTGAATGGCTTGGAAGTGATTTATCACGCGCAGGGAGAGTTTGAATACGCTGATAACATCGTATTTAGTGCCTTGGATAAATTGCGCAAAAATAGTCGCCGTAATCTCTGTGCTCCGTCTGCTATGGTGGATTGGCGTCCGTGGCTGCATGAAATGCGCCTGTTCAAGTCGGAAGCTGAATTGGAAATCATGCGCAAGGCTGGGAAAATCAGTGCGCAGGCGCATACCCGAGCCATGCAGGTTTGTCGTCCTGACATGCTTGAATATCAGCTTGAGGCTGAGATCCATCATGAATTTACCTATCAAGGTGCACGTTATCCAGCCTATAACACCATCATTGGTGCAGGAGAAAACGCTTGCATTCTGCATTACACAGAAAATGAACGTCGAATGAAAGATAGTGATTTAGTCTTGATCGATGCAGGATGTGAGTATGAAGGGTATGCGGGCGATATTACGCGGACATTCCCGGTCAATGGCAAATTTACTCGTCCACAACGTGAAATTTATGACATTGTGCTGGAAGCCATCAATGTTTCTCTGGAGTTATATAAACCCGGCACCAGCATCCGTGAAGTCACTGAGCAGGTTGTGCGTATTATGGTCAATGGATTGGTAAAACTGGGAATTATGCACGGTGAAGTCGAACAATTGATCGAGACCAATGCTTATCGCCAATTTTTCATGCATGGTTTAAGTCACTGGTTGGGGCTGGATGTACACGATGTGGGCAATTACGGTGTTGAGCGTGATCGCATACTGGAACCCGGCATGGTACTAACAGTGGAGCCGGGGCTTTACATTGCGCCGGATGCAGATGTTCCGTTGGAATATCGTGGCATTGGTATCCGCATTGAAGATGACATCGTGATAACGGAAACCGGAAATGAAAACCTGACTGAGTATGTCGTAAAAGATCCCGATGAGATAGAAGCGCTGATGGCACAGGCGAAACAGGGTTAAGGTTAAAATAATCAGGAAGTGATAATGAACGTGATTATCGTGGGTGGAGGAATGGCAGGAGCGACACTGGCACTGGCTATTTCTTCGCTGAGCCGGGGGCAGTTGCAAGTCTCCTTAATTGAAGCTGCAAAACCCACTCAGGAGCATCCGGGTTTTGATGCGAGAGCGATTGCCTTGGCTTATGGTACATGCCAGCGCTTGGATCAGATCGGTATTTGGTCTGCACTGAAACATTGTGTGACACCAATCACTCACGTTCATGTCAGCGACCGTGGCCATAACGGTTTCGTCAACATCAGTGCTGATGATCATGATATTCCGGCATTGGGTAATGTGGTTGAATTGCATGATGCCGGTATCCATCTGTTTGATTTACTGAAACAGTCACCGAATATCAAACTTTACTGTCCGGCTACAGTGAATTCCGTCGAGCGTCTGGAAAATTCTGTCACTGTTACGCTGAATAATGGTGAAAAACTGACAGGGGAATTGCTGGTGGCTGCGGACGGTAGCCATTCTGCGATAGCTCAGGCGTGCAATATTCCATACCAGCGACAATCTTACGATCAGGTAGCGATTATCGCCAATGTCCTGACTTCTGAGCACCCCCAAGGAAGAGCGTTTGAACGCTTTACTGAACACGGCCCGTTAGCTCTCTTGCCTATGTCTGGGTGGCGCAGCTCTTTGGTGTGGTGTCACCCACTGGAAAAACAGTCAGAAATCAATGGTTGGAGTCAGGCCGAATTCACCCAACATCTGCAACAAGCATTTGGCTGGCGTTTAGGGAAAATGTTGGAAACCGGCCAACGGTCCAGTTATCCATTGGCTTTATCGACAGCAAGCCGGCAAATTAGCCATCGTCTGGCACTGGTAGGCAATGCCTCCCAAACTTTGCACCCAATTGCCGGGCAAGGTTTTAACTTAGGTATGCGTGATGTTATGGCATTGGCGCAGATCATTTCAGAAGCGGCTATTGCAGGGCAAGATATCGGAGCCTATAAAATACTGGCTGAATATCAGCAGCAGCGTGAGGCAGATCGTGAAACGACAATTGGGATCACGGATGGGTTGGTCAGATTATTCGCCAATGACTACTTGCCGTTAAGAATCGGGCGAAATTTGGGCCTGATGACGATGGAAGCATTACCACCGATACGGGATCTATTTGCCCGCCAGACATTGGGTTGGGTTACCCGGTCAGCTTAGGCAGATTAAGAGGAAAGAAAAACATGCAATCATTTGATGTGGTGATCGCAGGGGGCGGTATGGTTGGCCTTGCGCTGGCCTGTGGTTTGCAAGGTAGCGGTTTGCGCATCGCGATTGTAGAAGAACATCCACTGACAAAGCAATTTGATGCCAATGAAGAACATGCTTTGCGTGTATCAGCCATCAATGCAGCAAGTGAACGTTTACTCACTCATCTTGGTGTTTGGCAGAATATTCTTGCGATGAGAGTGAGTCCTTATCAGGGCATGGAAGTTTGGGATCAGGATAGTTTCGGCCGCATTCAGTTTAATGCGTCCGAAAATGGCCTGACACATCTTGGTCATATCATTGAGAATCATGTCATCCGACAAGCACTTTGGCAACGTGCGGAAAATTTGGCCGATGTGACGGTTCTTACCCCATCCACCTTCCGGAACGTTGCCTGGGGAGAAAATGAAGCCTTTATCACTTTATCTGATGGGAGCATGCTAACTTCGCGCTTAGTGGTTGGCGCAGATGGCGCACACTCTTGGTTGCGTCAACATGCCGATATTCCACTGACTTTTTGGGATTATGAGCATCATGCGCTGGTAGCGACTATTCGCACTGAAGAACCTCATCAGGGCGTTGCACGTCAGGTTTTTCATGGTGATGGAATATTAGCTTTCTTGCCGTTGTCTGATCCTCATTTATGTTCAATTGTTTGGTCACTGCCGGCTGAATCGGCACAACAGCGCAAAACCATGGAACCTGAATTGTTCAATCGGCAGTTGGGCGTGACATCTGACATGCGGCTGGGCCAATGTGAATTAATCAGTGATCGACAAACTATTCCGTTGATGGGGCGTTATGCCCGCAACTTTGCCGCGCACCGTTTGGCCTTGTTGGGGGATGCGGCACATACTATTCATCCTTTGGCTGGTCAGGGTGTCAATCTGGGGTTTATGGATGTGGCAGAACTGATTAGTGAATTGAACCGGCTGAATAGCGAGGGAAAAGACATTGGGCAGTATCTCTATTTAGGGCGTTATGAACGTCGTCGTAAGCACAGTGCTGCGGTTATGTTGGCAGGCATGCAGGGATTCCGTCAGTTATTTGATGGTAATAATCCGGCTAAAAAGTTATTACGAGGGGTTGGATTAGCATTGGCTGATCACTTACCGGGAATAAAACCGCAATTGCTTCGCCATGCAATGGGCCTCAACGATCTCCCTGATTGGCTAATTTCCCCAACCGCTTCGGTTGAAAAAATCTAATTTATCCTCCCATTTAGGATTAGTTTTTCTTATATTAGACTAAGGTGTGTTCAGTTGATTTGCTTCACACTTTAGTCATTTCCTAATCGAAAAAGATTGGTTCCTGCCGTTTATTGCAAATTTTGAGCGCTTTGACGCAATAAATTAGACAAAAATTCTGCATGATAGTAAGCGTTTTTTCAGATTATCACACCAATGCCACTAATTTATTTTATGGTTCATTTCCAGTTTCAGTGATAACTTCTGATTCTAAGGTATCGTTTGCGTGATTAACCGCTTCTTTGCTTCATGATCCAACATCTGCCGGTTAATGCGCCGTATGTTTTTTCAGGTCACGAATGTTTTCATGTCAAGAATGGAAAGAGGGAAATAATGTCAAAACACACCCCACTATATGATCAACATCTGGCATGCGGAGCACGCATGGTAGATTTTCATGGCTGGATGATGCCCCTGCATTATGGTTCACAAATCGACGAGCATCATATCGTGCGTACTGATGCTGGTATGTTCGACGTTTCCCACATGACTATTGTGGATCTGCACGGCCTAGGTTGCCGTGATTTTCTCCGTTACCTTCTGGCAAATGACATCGCCAAACTGACCGAGCGGGGCAAGGCGCTTTATACCGGGATGCTGAATGCTTCTGGTGGCGTGATTGATGACCTGATTGTCTATTTCTTCACTGATAACTTCTATCGTATGGTTGTTAATTCAGCAACACGTGAGAAAGATTTAGCATGGATTAACCAGCATGCGGAGAAATATGACGTCGAGATTACAGTGCGTGATGATTTGGCTCTGATCGCCGTTCAGGGACCAAATGCACAAGCCAAAGTTCAATCACTATTAAGCGATGAACAAAAGCAGGCTGTAATCGGTATGAAGCCTTTTTGGGGCGTCCAGTCCGGCGATCTCTTCATTGCGACGACGGGTTACACCGGTGAAGCGGGTTATGAAATTGCGTTACCAAAAGAACACGCAGCAGATTTTTGGCAGCAATTATTAACCGTAGGTGTAAAACCTGCCGGATTGGGAGCGCGTGACACATTACGTCTTGAAGCGGGCATGAATCTTTATAGTCAGGAGATGGATGAAACCATTTCGCCACTGGCCGCCAACATGGGATGGACAATTGCCTGGAAACCGGAAGATCGTCAATTCATTGGCCGTGAAGCGCTGGAAAGGCAGCGTGAAGCCGGTACAGAGCAGTTGGTGGGGTTAATCATGCGTGAAAAAGGAGTGTTGCGTGGTGGTTTAACCGTCAGTTTCACCGATAATTCAGGCGAAATTCGTTCCGGTGTGATTACCAGCGGAACATTCTCCCCAACTCTGGGATTTAGTATCGCCCTTGCACGTGTACCACGCGGTATTGGTGAACAAGCGATTGTTCAGATCCGTAATCGTGAAATGCCTGTTCAGGTTGTGAAGCCGGGTTTTGTGCGGATGGGTAAACCACTCGTAGACTGATTTTTGGTTGTAATGTTTTGATTGTTGTAATTTTTTATTAATCAATAAGAAACAAGGAGATGGCAACGATGAGTCATGTACCAGCAGAATTGAAATATACAGAATCACACGAATGGGTTCGTTCGGAAGGAAATGGTGAATACACAGTAGGTATTACCGAACATGCTCAACAACTATTGGGCGATATGGTATTCGTTGATTTGCCTGACGTCGACACAGAGGTAAACAGTGGTGATGATTGCGCAGTTGTAGAATCAGTTAAAGCTGCTTCTGATATCTACGCGCCATTGAGTGGTAAAGTCATTGCTGTTAACCCTGAGTTGGAAGGCACACCCGAATTAGTGAATAGTGAGCCATATAACGAAGGTTGGCTATTCCGCATCAAAATTACGGATGAGAGTGAACTGACTAACCTGCTTGATGCTGAAGGTTATCAGTCACTTTTAGAAGAAGACGAGTAATTGTATTGACTGCCCCATATCACGTTGTGAATGGGGCTTTTTTTTATGTGTACCGTTTTTAGCTAGTTTCAGGAAATTATCATCAATGACTCAGACATTAATCCAACTTGAAAATCAAGGTGAATTCATTCGTCGCCACATTGGTTCTTCTGCTGAACAGCAAATAGAAATGTTGGCGATGGTTGGTGCAAACTCTCTTGACGATCTGACAAATAAAATCGTTCCCCGCAATATCGCATTGTCAGAACCGCCAGCAATCGTTGAAAGTGCAACAGAACAGCAGGCACTGGCTGAATTAAAGGCAATGGCGAGCCAGAACCAGCGCTATCAATCTTATATTGGCATGGGATACGCGCCATCGATACTTCCGCCTGTTATCTTGCGTAATTTGTTGGAAAACCCGGGCTGGTATACGGCTTATACTCCTTACCAACCAGAAGTTTCCCAAGGCCGGCTGGAAGCTCTGCTCAATTTCCAGCAAGTTACGATTGACCTGACGGGCTTGGATCTTGCGTCTGCTTCTCTGTTGGATGAAGCAACCGCAGCGGCAGAAGCCATGGCAATGGCAAAACGGATCAGCAAGTTGAAGAATGCTGAGCGTTTTTTTGTGGCAGATGACATTCATCCACAGACATTGGATGTTGTGCGTACCCGTGCTGAAACATTTGGATTTGAAGTCATTGTTGATAAAGCAGAAAAAGCACTGGAGCTAGAAGGTGTTTTTGGTGTTCTGTTGCAACAAATTGGCACAACGGGCGAAGTTCACGATTACAGCGATCTCATCGTGAAACTGAAAGAACGTAAAATCATTGTCAGCGTCGCGGCAGACTTCATGGCTCTAGTCATGTTGACGGCACCGGGTAAACAAGGGGCTGACATTGTATTTGGTTCTGCGCAGCGCTTTGGTGTGCCGATGGGATACGGTGGCCCTCATGCGGCCTTCTTTGCCTGCCGTGATGAATTCAAACGTTCCATGCCGGGGCGTATTATTGGTGTTTCCCGTGATGCAGCGGGTAACAGGGCATTGCGTATGGCAATGCAAACACGTGAGCAACATATCCGCCGTGAAAAAGCGAACTCTAATATCTGTACTTCTCAAGTCTTACTGGCGAATATTGCAGGCATGTATGCGGTTTACCACGGCGAGGAAGGCTTAAAGCGCATCGCTAGCCGCATTCATCGACTGACTGATATTCTGGCTGCTGGCTTGCAACAAGCGGGTATCACACTGCGTCATAAAACATGGTTTGATACGTTGACGGTTGAAGTGGCAGATAAAGCTCAGGTCTTGGCAAGAGCGGATAAAGCGCAGATTAACCTGCGTACCGATATTTTCGGGGCTGTTGGTGTGTCATTGAGTGAAAAAACCAGCCGCGATGACCTGATAACCTTATTCCGGGTGCTGACGGGAGCTGACGCTGTATTGGATATCGAAACGTTCGATAGCACAATAGCGAATGGCAGCCAATCTATTCCTGCCAGCATGCTGCGTAATGATGAGATTCTGACGCACGATAACTTCCGCCGTTATCATAGCGAAACGGACATGATGCGTTATATGCACAGTCTGGAGCGTAAAGATTTGGCGCTGAATCAGGCAATGATCCCGCTGGGATCGTGCACCATGAAACTGAATGCGGTTGCAGAAATCACGCCGATAACATGGCCTGAATTTACCGACATGCATCCTTTCTGCCCGACAGAGCAGGCACAGGGTTATCATCAGTTAATCGGTCAGCTTTCCCATTGGTTGGTGCTATTGACTGGATATGATGCATTTTGTATGCAGCCAAATTCGGGGGCACAAGGGGAGTATGCTGGTCTGTTGGCGATTCGTCGCTATTACGCCAGCCGTGGTGAACAGCATCGTCATATTTGCTTAATACCAAGCTCAGCGCATGGGACAAACCCTGCCTCGGCACATATGGCGGGCATGACAGTTGTGGTTGTGAACTGTGATAAAGAAGGCAACATTGATCTGACCGATCTGCGTGAAAAAGCAGAAAATCATCGTGACGATCTGGCTTGTATCATGGTGACTTACCCATCAACTCACGGTGTGTATGAAGAAACCATTCGTGAGATTTGCGACATTATCCATCAAAATGGCGGCCAGGTTTACCTTGATGGCGCGAACATGAACGCCCAGGTTGGGATCACTACGCCGGGCTTTATTGGCGCAGATGTTTCGCACCTGAATCTGCATAAAACCTTCTGTATTCCACATGGCGGTGGTGGCCCGGGTATGGGGCCGATTGGTGTGAAAAAACACCTTGCACCATTTGTACCCGGTCACTCAGTGGTAGAAATGGATGGCGTTACGACGCTGGGGGCGGTATCCGCAGCACCATTTGGAAGTGCTTCCATTTTGCCAATTAGCTGGATGTATATTCGCATGATGGGTGCCAAGGGACTGAAGCAAGCCAGTCAGGTTGCTATCCTGAATGCAAACTACATCGCTGCTCGCCTGAAAGGGGCTTATGAAATCCTTTATACCGGACGTGGTGGTTACGTTGCCCATGAATGTATTCTGGACATTCGCCCATTGAAAGAAGAGTTCGGTATCAGCGAAATGGATATCGCCAAGCGTCTGATTGACTATGGTTTCCATGCACCAACCATGTCATTCCCTGTTGCGGGTACTTTGATGGTTGAGCCAACGGAATCAGAAAGCAAAGTTGAAATTGATCGCTTTATTGACGCAATGCTGGCAATCCGTGAAGAAATCAGCAAAGTGGCAAAAGGGGAATGGTGTTTGGAAGATAACCCACTGGTTAACGCGCCACATATTCAGGCTGAACTTGTTTCTGAATGGAACCATGCCTACAGCCGTGAAGTTGCTGTTTTCCCAACAGTGGAAACAAAAGCCAACAAATATTGGCCGACGGTTAAACGTCTGGACGATGTTTACGGTGACCGCAACTTACATTGCTCTTGTGCGCCGATTGACGATTATCGTTAATGACGATTTAGATTGATTTATTGTCAACCCCCGTCTGATAAGATGGGGGAATTTAATTGTTAATGAATATAAATTTCATATAAATCAAAATTCGTTGTTATTTTTAGCTTTTTTATCTGCCATGCGCCATCAAGGGCAGCGTCTGATTGAAGCGGTAATCAATTGAAAATGTATATTAAAGCTGTCAGATACCGTATTGGCTAAAGCTGACAGCTTTTACTGGATAAAGATGGAAATTATTTCAGCCAGCCTTTTTCCTTCGCTGCTTCTAATTGTGGTAGAAGGTATTGCCACAGTTCCGGATAACTTTCGGCAATAAAATGGAGCAGGTTGTAAACTTGTTCAAAGCGAATGTTATTTTCGACCCAACTCTGGCCTTGATTATGCAGGTTCATAAATACAGGCATGATCCTGTCGAGTGTTTTGGCAAAACGCGCTTCGGGGGTAAGGGCATCTTCATATTCGTGCCACAGTTCCAGAAAATATTCTCTCTGTGCTTCCGGCAGTAAACCGAAAATACGGTTAGCTGCTTTAACTTCCTGTTCTTGAATGGCTTCACGGGCAGCCAGATCGAATGCAATCACATCACCGGCATCGATTTCAACAATGTCATGAATGAGGGCCATCTGCATGACACGACTGATATCCACATCGCCAGCATAAGGAGCAAAGCCGAGAACGGCAATAGCGAAATGCCAGCTATGTTCAGCGGAGTTTTCATGTCGGGTATTGTTCAGTAATTTCGTTTTGCGATGAACATACTTCAATTTATCCAGTTCCATGATAAACGCGATGACATCAGTAAAAGGGCCGAAATTAACAGGAGGTACAGCTAATGACATATGGAAACCTCAACAATTATTTTTCTTCGTCTAATGAGTAGGGTAATGCTTGGATCGTGAGGGCATGGCCTTCATCTTCACGGACACGGAAAACACTCTCTGTTTCCATATCATTGTTCATGACAACTTGCACCCAGATTAAACCGTCAGCCAGTTTAACCGCAGCCAACACTGAACCTGTCCGGCGCCATTTATCACCCAACTGCCATTCCAAATCATCGCCAGCGGCAGGCAAAGAAGAGGCACTACCGGCCAACCAGTACATAGCTCGCTTATTTGCACCGCGGTACTTGGCACGTGCCACCATCTCCTGACCGGTATAACAACCTTTCTTAAAATTGATACTATTTTCGATTGCCTGAAGATTTGTCGCTTGAGGAATAAGCTGTGCGCTGCTGGCTGCATCAATCACAGGAAATCCCGCTTCAATTTCCAGCGCCAGCCACTGTTGACTGTTATTCAATTGTGATTGCAACTTCTCGACGAACATTTCGGTTAATTGAGCTGCGGTTGTGCTGTCCGTGACTAAAAGAAAACGTTCAGTAGGAAGTGATAAATGGAGAAGTGTTGTCGCTTCATGTTGGATAACAGGAGATTCGGCGTCGGGCAGAGCAGGGAAGAAGGTTGCCAATGCTTTCCGGCTTCCTGTTCCCGCAACACCGAGCAGGACACTTTCGTCATCTTTGGCAAAAGTCACTTTGGAAAAAACAGCATACTTTTTCAATTCAGTTAATTGCGTGTCCAATACGGAATGACGTTCAATATAGGCAAAACCTTCTCCACGTCGAAACAGCCGTAGATTACTCCACATTTTTCCTTTGGCATCACAATGCGCAGTTAACACATGTTGGTTTTTATCCAGGGAAGCTATGTCTGTTGTTACTTGACCTTGCAGATATTTCTCCGCGTCAGCGCCAATGGTGGTCACCATTCCCCAATCCTCAAGGGAAATTAAAGTCAGTGGGAGTGTTGCTGAAGGGAGGGGAGATTGTGCAGAAAACGGAATTTGGTAAGCCATAACAACTCCTGCCAGTAAACTATCTGAGAAATAACGCTAATGGTAAAAGAGAAGTTGCTTCATGCAAAGGGGTTATTCCCGTTATTTACCTTTCAAACATTCGTTGTTGTGTTGTTGCGATACGCTTCTCAAGTTGTCGATATATCCAGACATTCAGCCGTAGCAGATGATGAAAAACAGGTTAGAATCGTTGATAATCCCGCTTGATGAAAAATGATAAAGAGGCTTTTTAAACATGGATATTGGTAATAAAGCGCGTATTCACTGGGCATGTCGTCGTGGAATGCGTGAATTGGATATTTCTATCATGCCATTTTTTGAGTATGAATATGATTCCTTGAATGATGACGACAAGCGGATTTTCGTTCGTTTGCTGGAGTGTCCGGACCCTGATCTTTTCAACTGGCTGATGAATCATGGGCGTCCTGAAGATGATGAGCTTTTTCATATGGTGCAATTGATCCAGAGCAGAAACCAAGCCCGTGGTCCTGTGGAACAATAAATTAAGCATCTCCCGCCAGACTTGCCTGTTTTCTATCGGTGCACATGGCGGCATCGCTGTGGCGGCTTTATTGGCGCCGTGGCCGACAAACGGTATTTTTTTCTGGCTCCCATTGCTTGCGATTATCATAATTAGTTGGATATGGAGTCAGAAAAATATTCGCCAGTGTCAGGGGCGATTGGTGCTATTTAAGGGCAATAAAGTGCACTGGCAAAAAGCAGCGTGGATCATCGCTCAACCACCGTGGTTTAGCCGCTATGGAATGGTCGTTATACTTCATGCTCTTGTGCAGGCAGAAAATGCACGCCATCAGTCACCAGTCAGATTGTGGGTGGCATCCGATAGTCTGTCACCAGAAGCATGGCGCCATCTAAACCAGCTTATGCGCCAATATTCTGTTAAAAAATAGCTAAAAAACCGTCAGAATAAGGCTTCCATTTCAGCCAATATCTGCATACACCATTCACTTAAACGCTCATCGGTTTGTTCGAACTGGTTTACATCATCCAGAGCTAGCCCGACGAACTGCTTACCATCATCAGATAGCGGTTTGGGGCTGGTAAACTCATAACCTTCTGTTGGCCAGAAACCAATAAACTGTACACCTGTTGGTCGCAGATGATGATACAGCATGCCTAATGCATCCAAAAACCATTCACTGTAATCGATCTGATCTCCCATGCCATACATGGCAACGATTGTTCCTGCCAGATCCAGTGACGGAAGCTGATCCCAAATAGCCAGCCAATCTTCTTGCAGTTCTCCGAAATCCCACGTTGGCATACCGAGGATCAAGACAGAATACTCTTCCATCAATTGCGGATCACAATCCTTGACATTATGCAGATCGATGAGATCTTCACCGAGTATATCGCGTATTTTTTCTGCTACCATTTCTGTATAGCATGTACTGGAGCCGTAAAAGAGACCAATTTTCATCATTATTTATCAGGAAGTTTCGAATATCAGGGGTGGCATTGTAACAGAATAATCGCTTTTTCAGGCATAATAGCCGATTGGAAGGCGCATATAGAAAGGAGGGCTTGTGCCAAGAAAACACAACCTATCAGAAAGCCATTTATCAGGAAATAAGGCATCAGAAAAAGATTTATCAGAAAACAGCTCTCCGAAACAATATCCAACGGCTAATCCCCTGATAGAACAATTTCTCGATACCATCTGGCTGGAAAAAGATTTGGCTGAGAATACGCTGGCTTCTTATCGGCTTGATTTACAAGCTCTGAACAATTGGCTGGTGCATTATGACCATGATTTACTTACTGTACAGTCTATAGAGCTACAATCATTTTTGGCTGAACGGGTAGACGGCGGTTATAAAGCGAGTAGTTCAGCCCGCTTGCTAAGTGCAATGAGGCGGTTGTTTCAGTATCTTTATCGTGAAAGAATGCGGGAAGATGATCCAACTGCGTTATTATCTGCGCCTAAATTGCCTAAACGTCTGCCCAAAGATTTAAGCGAAAAACAAGTTGAGAATTTGCTCAACGCGCCTGTGACTGAACAGCCGATTGAACTGCGGGATAAAGCTATGCTTGAAGTGCTTTATGCGTGTGGATTACGCGTCTCGGAATTGGTTGGACTGACGTTATCGGATGTGAGTTTACGTCAAGGTGTGGTCAGGGTAGTCGGTAAGGGAAATAAGGAAAGATTAGTCCCTTTAGGGGAAGAAGCAGTTTACTGGCTGGAAAATTATCTTGAGCATGGGCGCCCTTGGTTATTGAATGGCGCGGTATCTGATGTATTTTTCCCCAGTAAGCGGGGAACGCAGATGACACGCCAAACTTTTTGGCATCGGATCAAACACTATGCCGTATTGGCCGAAATTGATGCCGAACGCTTGTCACCCCATGTTTTACGCCATGCTTTTGCAACACATTTACTTAATCATGGCGCTGACTTACGCGTTGTGCAGATGTTACTGGGCCATAGTGATCTCTCTACAACTCAGATTTACACTCATGTAGCAACCGAACGCCTTAAGGTGCTGCATCAACAACATCATCCTCGTGGGTAACTGCGGAGAAAGATGCAAATAAGGAACAAACAATGAAGAAAATTGCGTTTTGCCTTTCTTTAATACTGACTGCTTTTGCCAACAATGCTTTTGCCAATAATGCCTTCGCTGATGAAAGCCCTATCAATAAGTCACTGGCTAAAATGGGAATCAAGGCAGAAAATATTACCCCATCACAGATTTCTGGCGTGAGTGCAATTTTAACTGATCACGGCATTATTTATATGTCTAATGATGGTAAATATTTGTTACAGGGACCACTGTATGAAATGAGTGGCAAAATACCCAAGAATGTCAGTAATCAGGTTTTGGTTAAAAAGCTGGAAGCTTTGAAAAATCAAATGATTATTTATAAAGCACCGAAAGAAAAACACGTTGTTACTGTCTTTACTGATATTACTTGTGGTTATTGCCGCAAGCTGCATGAAAGTATGCAAGAATATAACGATCTGGGGATTACTGTTCGTTATCTGGCATTTCCTCGTCATGGCCTGCAACACGAATCAGCCAAAGAGATGCAGTCTATTTGGTGCAGCGCGACACCGAACAAATCTCTCAATGCGGTTTTCAAAGGTGACAAGGTTTCTCCAATTAAAGAATGTAAAACTGATATCGAGAAACAATATCAGCTAGGCTTGCAATTTGGCGTTCAGGGTACACCAGCGATTATTCTTGAAGATGGTAGTGTGATTGGTGGTTATTTGTCGCCGAAAGATTTATTAGCTATGTTGGATCAACGTGGTGAATAACTGATAATGCATCAAGAAACACAACTCCGCCGCCGACCGGAGGCGGATTTCAGCCAGCTTCCCAACAATATTCATCCGTTATTGCGCCGTTTATACGCCATGCGTGGTATACGTCAGGCAGATGAACTGGAGCGCGGTGCAAAGGGATTGCTTAATTACCAATCCCTTAACGGCATTGAACAGGCAATTGCTTTGCTTATCACAGCATTGCATGAACATTGGCGTATTGTGATCGTCGGAGATTTCGATGCGGATGGGGCGACCAGTACCGCATTGTGTATTCGTGCATTGCGTGCAATGGGATATCGTCGTCTTGATTATCTTGTTCCCAACCGTTTTGAAGACGGTTATGGCCTGAGCGTTCAGGTTGTTGATGAAGTCGTCAAAAAAGGCGCAGAGCTGATTATCACAGTGGATAATGGGATCTCATCCCATGACGGTGTCACTGCGGCACATCAACACGGCATTAAAGTTATTGTCACCGATCACCATTTGCCGGGTGAAACATTGCCCGCCGCCAATGCCATTATCAATCCCAATTTGGTGGATTGTGCCTTTCCTTCCAAGGCATTGGCGGGTGTTGGCGTCGCATTTTATCTGATGTCCGCACTCAGGGCGGAATTACGCCAATTGTCATGGTTTGAGCAGCAAGGCATATCATTACCTAATCTGGCGGAATTACTGGATTTAGTGGCATTAGGCACGGTGGCAGATGTGGTTCCCCTTGATACCAATAATCGTATTTTGGTATATCAGGGACTAAATCGCATTCGGGCAGGGCGATGCTGTGCGGGAATACGGGCATTGCTTGAAGTTTCCAAACGAGAATCCACAAAACTGGCTGCCAGTGATTTGGGCTTTTCATTAGGGCCACGATTAAATGCTGCTGGTCGTCTGGATGATATGTCTGTTGGGGTGGCGTTATTGCTTACAGATGACATGATGCAAGCGCGTCAGATCGCTTGTGAGTTGGATGGCTTGAACCAGACTCGTCGGGAAATTGAACAAGGCATGCAGCAAGAAGCCTTGCAGATATGCGATAAAATCGAACGCACCCATACCCAATTACCCTATGGCCTGGCGATTTACCATCCTGAATGGCATCAGGGCGTAGTGGGTATTTTGGCCTCGCGTATTAAAGAACGCTTTCATCGTCCGGTTATCGCTTTTGCCCCTGCTGGGGATGGTACGCTAAAAGGATCGGGCCGCTCTGTACATGGCTTGCATATGCGTGATGCGCTTGAACGCCTTGATACCCTGCATCCGGGATTAATGTTGAAATTTGGTGGTCATGCGATGGCAGCGGGATTGTCGATTGAACAAGACAAATTTGACCTATTTCAGCGCCATTTTTCTGCATTAGTGGCAGATTTACTGGACATCTCCCAACTTGAAGGTGTGGTCTGGAGTGATGGGGAACTGGCATTGGATGAGTTGTCGCTGGAAGTTGCAGAAATCCTGCGTGACGGTGGCCCGTGGGGACAGGCGTTTGCAGAGCCAGTATTTGACGGTAAATTCAAGTTGCTACAACAGCGAATTGTTGGTGAAAACCATCTGAAAGTGATGCTTGAACCATTAAATGGCGGACCAATGCTGGATGGCATCGCATTTAATATTGATGTTAATCGCTGGCCGGATAACAGCGTCAAAACGGTAGAACTGGCTTATAAATTGGATATTAACGAATTTCGTGGTAATCGGGATGTACAGCTTTTGATCCAGCATATTTGGCCTTACTGAATTGCCATCATCTGATGATGTGGTAAATCTGCGGAAATGCTATAAACCCAGTGATAGATCCGTTAGAATACGCGGTTCGAAAATATCCATGCGACCATCATTTATTCATAATACACAACGTATAAGACACAAAATATGTTTGAAATTAATCCGGTAAAAAACCACATTCAGGACCTGTCTGAACGGACAGCAGTTCTGAGGGGGTATCTTTGACTATGATGCCAAGAAAGAACGCTTAGAAGAAGTTAATGCTGAACTGGAACAGCCTGATGTCTGGAATGAACCGGAACGGGCACAGGCGTTGGGTAAAGAGCGTTCATCACTGGAAAGCATCGTAGAAACCATCGATCAACTTGATCAGGGATTGGAAGATGTGAATGGTTTGTTGGAATTGGCTGTTGAGGCTGATGACGAAGAGACCTTCAATGAAGCAGTCGCTGAATTGGAACAGTTAGAAGAAAAACTGGGCCTGCTTGAATTCCGTCGTATGTTCTCCGGCGAATATGACAACGCAAACTGTTATCTGGATCTTCAGGCAGGTTCTGGCGGTACAGAAGCACAGGACTGGGCCAGCATGTTGATGCGCATGTATCTGCGTTGGGCTGAATCGAAGGGCTTTAAGACAGAAATCATTGAAGAATCTGATGGTGACGTTGCAGGTCTGAAATCCGCCACTATCAAGATTGTAGGTGAATATGCTTATGGCTGGCTGCGTACAGAAACGGGCGTTCATCGCTTGGTACGTAAGAGCCCGTTTGACTCAGGTGGCCGCCGTCATACATCATTCAGTTCTGCCTTCATCTATCCAGAAGTAGATGATGATATTGATATTGAAATCAATCCGGCTGATTTACGTATTGATGTATACCGCGCCTCTGGTGCTGGTGGTCAGCACGTCAACAAAACTGAATCGGCTGTACGTATCACCCACGTACCGACTGGCACCGTCACTCAATGTCAGACAGACCGTTCTCAGCATAAAAACAAAGACCAGGCGATGAAACAGTTGAAAGCGAAACTGTACGAACTGGAAATGCAGAAGAAGAATGCTGATAAACAAGCAATGGAAGAAAACAAATCGGATATTGGTTGGGGCAGTCAGATCCGCTCTTACGTTTTGGATGATTCCCGCATTAAAGACTTGCGTACCGGTGTAGAAACCCGTAACACGCAATCTGTGCTGGATGGTGATTTGGACAAATTCATTGAAGCAAGCTTAAAAGCTGGCCTATGAGGAACTAAAATGTCACAACAACAGCAGGGAGCTGAACAAGCTCCTGACTTAAATAATGAACTGAAAACACGCCGTGAGAAACTGGCTGTACTGCGCAGCAACGGCATTGCTTTCCCAAATGATTTTCGTCGCGAAAACATTTCCGAAGATCTGCACGCAAAATACGATGGCAAGACGAAGGAAGAGTTGGAAGAGCTGGATATCGAAGTGACCGTTGCTGGTCGCATGATGACACGTCGTATCATGGGCAAGGCATCTTTTGCAACCTTGCAGGACAAGGGCGGCCGCATTCAGATCTACGTTTCCCGTGATGACTTGCCGGAAGGTATTTACAATACTCAGTTCAAAAAATGGGATTTGGGTGACATTTTAGGTGCACGCGGTAAGTTGTTCAAAACTCAAACGGGTGAACTTTCCATTCACTGTACCGAACTGCGTCTGCTGACTAAAGCATTGCGTCCACTGCCGGATAAATTCCACGGTTTGGCGGATCAGGAAACCCGCTATCGCCAGCGTTATTTGGATTTGATCGCGAACGATGAATCCCGTAAGGCATTCCAGATTCGTTCTCGCGTGATGTCTGCATTGCGTAACTTCATGACCCAGAAAGACTTCATGGAAGTTGAAACGCCAATGATGCAGGCGATTCCGGGTGGTGCAAGTGCGCGTCCATTCATTACGCACCACAATGCGCTGGATATTGACATGTACCTGCGTATTGCGCCAGAACTGTATCTGAAACGTCTGGTTGTCGGTGGTTTTGAGCGCGTTTTCGAAATCAACCGTAACTTCCGTAACGAAGGCGTTTCTCCGCGTCACAACCCTGAGTTCACCATGATGGAACTCTACATGGCTTACGCGGATTACCAAGATTTGATCGTGCTGACCGAAGAACTGTTCCGTACTCTGACTCAAGAAGTGTTGGGGACAACGCTGGTGCAATATGGTGAGCAAGAATTCGATTTCGGCAAACCTTTCATCAAAATGACCATGAAAGAAGCGATCTGCAAATATCGTCCAGAAACCAATATGGCAGACTTGGATGATATGGATAAAGCCGTTGTTATCGCGAAATCCTTGGGCATTGACGTTGAAAAAGGTTGGGGCTTGGGTCGAGTTCAGTGTGAAATCTTTGAAGAAACCGCAGAAAGCCACTTGATTCAGCCGACTTTCATTACAGAGTATCCGGCAGAAGTTTCTCCGTTGGCACGTCGTAACGACGAAAACCCATTCATTACTGACCGTTTTGAGTTCTTCATCGGTGGTCGTGAAATCGGTAACGGCTTCTCGGAGCTGAATGACGCGGAAGATCAGGCAGAGCGTTTCGCAGAGCAAGTTCGCCAGAAAGACGAAGGTGATGACGAAGCGATGTTCTACGATGAAGACTACATCACTGCACTGGAACATGGCCTGCCACCAACAGCGGGCTTGGGGATTGGTATCGACCGTATGGTGATGTTGTTCACTAACAGCCATACTATCCGTGACGTTATCCTGTTCCCGGCAATGCGGCCGAATAAATAATCATTTTTTGATTAAAATCCGCTAAACGCCCTGCCAGTTACTCTGGCCGGGCGTTTTTTTTATATATAAGAAAGAATGAAACAACTGGCTGAAATATAGATAAATATTAACGATAATCACTTGCTGAGATCCGGTAACAGGTATATATTTGTCAGCGCTACTTCACTGATGCGAGTGTAGTTCAATGGTAGAACGAGAGCTTCCCAAGCTCTATACGAGGGTTCGATTCCCTTCACTCGCTCCAAATAAACCTCTTCCACCGTCTACAAAAGTCCATTAAACCCAGATAAATCAACAACTACTTCTAAGTCCTTATCTCTCTAAGTCTCTTTGAGTCTATTGAAATCCACCCACTTTTGGTGGTACATATGGGGGTACTTTATACCTCCTGATTTCGAGTACCCCCAATATGAAACTAACAGCCAAGCAAATCGAAGCCAGTAAGCCCAAAGAGAAAGACTACAAGTTGTCGGATGGCGGTGGGTTGTATCTGTTGATTAAATCTAATGGTAGTAAATACTGGCGACTTAAATACCGTACAGACGGCAAAGAAAAGCTATTAGCCATTGGGGTATATCCTACGGTAACGCTAGCTGATGCCAGAAAAAAACGAGAGGAGGCAAAGCGCTTGCTGGTGGATGGGATAGACCCTAATCAGAAACGGAAAGAGCAGAAGAAAGCAGCAGAGAATGACAGAGCCAATACCTTTAAAAATATCGCCCTAGAGTGGTATGGAAAACGTGTTGACCGTTGGTCAGCTTCTTATGCCGAAGAAATGATAGAAACGTTTGAAAAAGATGTTTTTCCGTATATAGGGGACAAACCTATCGCCGAAATCAAGCCAATGGAACTTATGGCTGTTTTATCTCGGATAAATGATCGTGGTGCAACAGAGAAATTAAGAAAAGTCCGTCAGCGTTGTGGTGAGGTATGGCGATATGCGGTAGTAACAGGTAGAGCGGAATATAATCCAGCTCCTGATTTAGCATCTGCATTTATTCCACATAAAAAAACACATTATGCATTTTTGGTTTTTGATGAAATACCCGAGTTTTATAAAGCTTTAAACTCTTATACGGGCAGTTTTATAGTAAAAATGGGGGTAAGATTACAAATGATAACAGGAGTTCGCCCTGGGGAATTACGTAAAGCAGAATGGAGTGAAGTTGACGTTAATAAAAAACTGTGGGAAATACCTGCTGAAAAAATGAAGAAAAGACGTCCTCATATTATTCCGTTATCAAATCAGGCCATTGATATTTTGGAACAGATAAAACCTATTACAGGCCATGGGAAATATATTTTCCCCGGCAGAATAAATCAATCAAATCCAATGAGTGAAATGGCATCAACTGCATTAATTAGGCGCATTGGTTATGCGGGGCGTGTAACTGGACATGGCTTTCGTCATACCATGAGTACGATTTTATATGAGAAAGGTTATAACACTGATTGGATTGAAACGCAGCTTGCTCATGTTGATAAGAACAGAATTAAGGGGACATACAATCATGCTCAATATCTGGATGGTCGTAGGGAGATGCTTCAATGGTATGCCGACTACATGGATGCACTCGAACGGGGCGAAAATGTGGAGCCTAGAAAATTTGGGAAACGTGTTTAATTGGATGAATAGACAGTGGTAATTGTCTTTAGTAGACTATCCAAGACGTTAAAAAATAAAGCTATGCCTAGGCTGATCACCGAAAACCCGTACACCTCTACGGGCTGGCATAGCTCCTACCAATAGAGGGTGCGGGGTGATGGAATGGCAAGAGCAAAACCTAAAGAAATAACTTCATGGTTTGATATAAATAGATATGAGCAATTATTAGATTTAACAGTGTTAGAGGTTATTGATGATTTGAAGAATAGAGTATTTTCTTTATATGATTACGAAGATGAAGACGACGCAGATGATGATTCTCCAACATTTAATATTGATGAAATAAGAAAGTCAATATTTAGAGGTTTGGAAAAAGGGTTGGTTAATTACAGCAGTTTAATTACCCATGATATAATTTCTGATTTACATAATGGTTCTGATGAAGAAAATATTTCGGTTACAACAGATGAATCCTTTGATAAAAATCAAGATATTGAATTCATTGTAAATGGACACCCTATAAGATGTGTTGATTATTTTAATAAAGAATATGATGAGTATTCTATTGAGGGAGAGTCTTGCAACTTGTTTAATGTTGGCGATTTAATATCCTACTATAAGGCCTTGTTAAGACAGGGGGAAATAATAGAAGAGGTTAATAAACCTGTCAAAGTAATTGATGGAAACATATTTTCGAGCATAAACAAAGTTGGTTATTTAGGAGATTGGTTTAATGATGAGTTGGTAGTTAAATTTAATATAGAGAATTATTCTGATGATGAACTACTTACAGAATTTAAAGGGCTTTTAAAGATATGGAGGCTTGGGGCAGGAATAGATGAACCTGAAAAAAACAATAATAGAATTGGATTATCTTCATTAAAGAAAATATTCAATTATAAAGTATTTCCTTTCATTGATTTAATGTTATGGGAGAAAATAAACCAAAAGAAAATCAGCAATGAATTATACGCCAGATTATTATTCCCTCTAAGTGAAGGAAATATAATGGGAGGGGTTCAAATTAAAGACACCGTTAAACCATTCGTTGAAAGAATAGTTTTCGGTGATTTTTTACGATATTTATCGTTCTATGTAAAGAAAAATGAGTACCTCAAAGATATGAGATTTTCAGATGTCATGGAACTCACCGAAGTTTAAGTCCGATGGTTTTGGTAGATAAAACATTTTTGTGATTATGTCTATCTAAAACAAGATAATGAAATGACAATACCCCTGTAATCTAACAAAGTCCGCTATGGAATATTAAGGGAAAGTTAACAGGGGGCTACATGCCAACAATCACAGCATCGAAAGTAAACCTTATCCGCTTACCCGAAGTTCAACGCAGAACCGGCTATGGTAAAGCGTGGATCTACAAACTCATTCAAGCAGGCCAATTCCCTAAGCAAGTCAAAATAGGCACTCGCTCAGTTGCTTTTATTGAGTCAGAAATAGATGACTGGATATCACAACGCATCGCTGAATCTCGCAGCGAGGTGATGTAATGTCAAAATTCATATTACCTACCGATGAACAGCGAAAATATATTCTTTCCGTTTATGGTGAAATTGAAAGACGAATAAGAGAAAAAGAACGCGAAAGAATATCTGGAATTTCTCGCAGCCATTGCCATAAATTAGAAACACTAGGTTTATTTCCGCCCCGTTGTCATTTTGGGCGTAATTCATGTGCGTGGCTATTAAGTGATGTTTTATGGTAGGTACGCAACCCGCCCACAGTAGAGAACGTAAATAACTCCTATAGCCGAAAATCAAATTAATTAAGACAGGGTAAAAATATGACATCTAAAAAGGCGGCCTTAAATGGTCAGGGACTCGCTCACGCCCAAAATCAGACTAGCGGGATATTAGTCAATGGGTTGCCAATTGAATTAGTGAGTCAATGGATAGAGATATGGACTAAACAAAGTTTCGCTGCCTCAGTATCAAAGTAAGCGGCCAATTAAGCAGTGTATTTACATGATGTCGCCCATATTCACGTTCCACGGGAGCAGATCGTGCAGAGGATCGTTGGGATGGCGTTTGGGGAGCTCCGTAAAAA